>NZ_FMDK01000929.1 GCF_900091995.1 Streptomyces sp. MnatMP-M17 | reverse complement strand
CCGTCGCGGCGGCCATCCGGTCGGGACGGAGCAGCTTCACCGCGACACGGCGGTCGAGCCGCTGGTCGTACGCCGTCCAGACCTGGCCCATACCGCCCTGTCCGATGAGCGTGGACAGCTCGTAACGACCGGCGATGACACGCCCGTTCACCGTTCGTTCCGGCCTTCCCGGCCCTCCCGGCCTTCCTGTCCCTTGCGCAGGATGTCGCTCAGCTCGTCGAGCTCGGCACGGACCTGGTCGATACGCGGCGGAGTCTGCGGCTGATGCTGGGGCTGGGGCTGATGCCGGGGTGCGGACCGCGGTTGCGGCTGTGCCTGTGGCTGGACCGGCGCGGCGTACGGAGGCGGATAGGTGTAGCCGTACGGCTGCGGCGACGGCACCGCCGACGGTGGCATGGATGGCATGTACGGGAATGCGGATATTCGGCCGCTCTCGGCGTAGTGCCCGATGTCGAAGACCAGGAAGTAGGCCGTGATCGCGACCGCCGACAGCAGGAGCAGGACCAGCAGAACGAGGTCCGTGTTCGTCGGCTCCGCATTCGCGGTCGTCGCGATGTAGAGGAATAGGCCCAGCTCCGAGCCGAGAGCGGCGCAGAACAGCAGCCAGTCGACCGCCCTGCGCCGCACGACCGCGATCCTCAGCATCGGCACCCAGCCGAGAAAACCGAAGCTCAGCACCGTGAGAGCCACGAACAGCACCCGCAGCGAGATGAGCACGGCGAGGTGCGGTCGCCGCGGGGGCGGGGGCGTCGGCGCGAAGCCGGGGCCGAACATGACTGCTCCTGGGTGCCTGGTGGACTGAGCTCGCACGGGAATGCGGATTCGAGCGTATACACCGACACGGACAACGGGTTACGGGTTGCGCCGAACCGTTGTCGAGCTGATCACATCGGAACGCTGCCGTCCGCCAGACCGTCGTACAGCCCTTGTACGAGCTGCTCGCCCAGCTTTCCCGCCAGCCTCAGCGCGTCCTCGAACTCGGCCAGCGCGCGGAAGCGTTCACCGTACCGCCGCTGGTCGGCGAGCGGCAGCCGGGGAAGCTGGAGCCGGCGCACATCGAGCCGGGTCGCGGTGGAGGCATAGCTGCTGGCCCGGCGGGCGTTGGCGGTGCCACGCAGAAAACCGGCCAGGAACCATGGGTCGAGGGCGGCCGGATCGGGCCGCAGGAGCTGGAGATTGCGGCCGAGCGCCGCGCCCGCCAGGGCCGCGTCCATGACTCGGGCCACCGCGCCGCCGCCGAGGACGGGCACGACCACATCGCCCTCCTGGATCCGTACGGGCTCCTCGGCCACGCCCTCGGGAAGCACACCCGAGGGCGCACGGCCCGCGAGCACATCGTGTTCGGTGAGGACGGGTACGGGTGCGGGCGGTACAGGTGCGGGCAGCGGTGCGGGCGATACGGGTGGTACGGACGTGGCGTCGGCGGTGGCGCCCGAGCCGCCCGCGTACAGCACGAGGGCGCCGGCGCGGGCGAGTTCACCGACGGAGGTGGTGGGCCGGTGGACGGGCGCCGACCCGGCCGACTCGGCGTCTGCCGTGAACGGAGCGCCGGACGGCGTCAGTTCGGCCGTCCGACGGAGCGTATCGGCCAGCCGCTCCCGTACGTGGACCAGTTCGGCCGCACCGCCCGCGGTGGCCGGAGGCGGGAGATGGCGGGCGGGAGCCAGATCCACATCGTCGTCGAGGAGTTCGACCACGGGCACCGCACGGCTGACGCCCGGTCGCTCCTCGGCCGTACCCAGCCGGTCGAAGGGCGCCCAGGCGTCGAGCACGGTGGCATGGACGGTCGTCCAGTCGACGCTGTCCCGGCCGCCGCCCGTGTCCCGGCCACCGGTCGCGGAGAGCTCGGCGGTGTCGACCAGCAGCAGCTCGGGAGAGCGGCGTTCGCCGGCGACGGGCTTGCGCAGGATCCAGAGATGGAGCGGAATGCCGTAGGGAGGCGCGGCTCCGGCGGGCAGGGCGACCACGGCGCGCAGGGCTCCGCGGCGCAGCAGATCGGCCCGGACGCGGCGGCCGGAGCGGCGGGAGGCGACGGCGGGTGGCATCAGCAGGA
>NZ_FMDK01000981.1 GCF_900091995.1 Streptomyces sp. MnatMP-M17 | reverse complement strand
CGGCTGCCGCTGCCGCTGCCGCTGCCGAGGACGGTCCCGGTACGCCCGGTATGGGGGACATAGAAGCGTTGGTGGGCCAGTCCCGGGAGACGGGGATGGTGGTGGAGCTTTCGGTGCAGGGGGAGTCGCGTTCGTATGCGCCGGAGGTGGAGCAGACGGCGTACCGGGTGGTGCAGGAGGCGCTGACGAATGTGCTGAAGCACGCGGCGGGCGCGAAGGTGATGGTCCGCCTGGCGCACCGGGAGGCGGAGGTCGCGATGCAGGTGGAGAACGGGCCTTCGGACGGTGGCGCGCAGGACGCGGGGTTGCCGAGCGGCGGGAACGGTCTGGTGGGGATGCGGGAGCGGGTGCTGGCGCTGGGCGGCGTGTTCGTGTCGGGGGAGACGGACGCGGGCGGTTTCCGGGTGTCGGCGGTGCTGCCGGACCGGGCGCCGGCGTAGGCGTTGCTTCGGGTCCGCGTGAGGTGCTGCTTCGTGAGCCCGTCGGCTCGTCGGCTCGTCGGCTCGTAAGCCCGCCAGTTCCCCGGTTGGCCGGTTCGTAAGCCCGCCCGGTCAGCCCGAGATCAGCCTCGACGGTTCCATGCCCGTGAGCAGTGTGCCGAGCGCCTGGTCGAGGTCCGGGCCCAGGTACCAGTCGCCGGTGTGGTCGATGCTGAAGACGCGGCCGGTGGCGTCGATGGCGAGGACCGCCTGGCCGTCGTTCTCCTCGCCGAGCGGGCTGATCTCGGTGTCCAGGGACCGGCCGAGGTCCGCGAGCGTACGGGCGAGGTGGAGGCCCGCCAGTGGGTCGATCAGTACGGAGGCGGGAGCTATCTGGCGGCCCGGTCCCGGCGCGGTGAGGCGCAGTCCGCCGAATTCCGCCCAGGCCTCGACGGCGGCGGGAAAGACGCTGAGCCGGTGTCCCGCGGGCGTGATGTGGGCGCGCAGGGCGTCGGCCCACTCCTCGGCCTGCCGCATGTCCCGGCGTCCCGGCTGCCAGCCCGCCTCGCGCAGCGCGGCGTCGACGGGCACGGGAAAGCGGGTGGTGTCGAGGTCGGGCATGCTCAGCCGTTCTGGGTCGGGTCGACGGGACGTACGCCGAAGTGGGCGAGCAGCGCCGAGCAGGAGCGGCAGGGCGGTGCGTAGCTGCCGTGGAGCGGGTCGCCGTCCTCGCGGATACGACGGGCCGTCAGTTTGGAGTGTTTGAGCGTCCGGCGTGCTTCGCCGTGGGTGAGAGGTTTGCGCCGGGCCCGTTTGGAGCGGTCGGCCTCGGCCGCGGTGAGATGGCGGGAGAGCAGGATCGCTTCGGGGCAGCGTCCGGTGAAACGTTCCCTTTGGCCACTGGTGAGGGTGTCGAGGAAGTCCTGTACGAGCGGATGGAGCTCGGGTGGCTGGTCGGCCTTGCCTCCGGTGCAGGTGAGGGTGGTCCGGCCGCGTACGGAGAGAGCGGCGGCGACGGCGGGCAGGATGCCGTCACGGCGCCTGTGGAGCACGGGCGGACGGTGTGGTTCGGTGGTGCTCCAGCCGAGGCGTGGGTCGCCGGATGCGTCTGTTGCTGCGGTGTGCAAGTGCTGTCCCCTCCCCGCGCCCGCGGCTGGTAGCCGCTGGTGTCACGCCCCCGGTTGTGTGGACAGACTGCCAAATGCGCCGGGCGGTCGGGAAGCTGGGGCGTGAATCACGGCGTGGCGTCGGCGCTGGGTCACGTGCCTGTGACCGTTGGTCACCGGTCCGAAGGACGGTTGGTGGCCGGGGTGAACGCGGGAGGATCGCAGGGATGGGCGTGGCGGGGATTATCAGATCGGCCCTGTGGAGGAGCGCGGAGCCTCTTCTGTCCCACCGCATAGGCTGTGCGCAATCAGGGCTGTGGAACCAGCCGGAAGCAGCAGGGGGCAACCGCCATGACGACAGGTCGGCTCGGGCAGCAAGCCGCGCCACCGAACGCGGCCTACGCCGGGCAGGTCGTGCATTTCCCGGACCCGGTCCGGGCTTCCCGGCATCCCAGAGGGGTGCGGGTGGATGAGTCCGGCTATCCGGATTTCTCGCCGTACGCGCGCGCGGCGGCGGAGATAGCCGAGCCCCCGCAGGGGTTCGGTGTGGACGAGCTGCGGCTCACGGACTATGTGTCGGCCAATGCCGCGCTGCATGCCGCGGGGCATGAGCTGTGGGACACGATCCCTTCGGTGGCGACTCCGCACGGCTGGACCTGGCATCACCTTCCGGCCTCGCGCCGGCTCGTGCTGGTGCCGGTCGAGGTGAAGGCGCTGCTGCGGCATCACGGCGGGCTCGCGACGACGGCCGTGGACCACGGCAAGCGCGGCACGCGTCCGCTCCAGGAGACCCGTCCGGTGCACTTCGGGCTGCCGAAGGGCGCGGTGTCGGTCAGCGAGCAGCAACTGCAAGGTGTCGAGGAGGACCTGGGCTATCGGCTGCCCGGCCCGTATCGCGCGTTCCTGAAGGCAGCGGGCGGCTGCGCGCCGGTGGGCGTGGCACTCGATCCGGAGCTGGGGCTGCTGGTGGACCAGCCGTTCTTCACGGTGCGCGAGGAGGCCGCGGTCAATGACCTGGTGTATGTCAACAAGTGCCTGCGGGATCATCTGACCAAGGACTATCTGGGTGTTGCCTTTGTCCAGGGCGGCATTCTCGCGGTGAAGGTGCGGGGCGACCGGGTGGGTTCGGTCTGGTTCTGCGCGTACGACGACGCCAGGGACCGGGACGGCTGGAGCGTGCAGGAGCGGGTGGAGCGGCTGCTGTTGCCCTGCGGCGAGGACTTCGACGCTTTTCTGCTGAGGCTGGCGGGCAGTCCGCCGGAGCTGGAGACCGTGGCGAACCTGATGGTGGACGGCGGCTTCGCGCGCGCCGTCCCGGTGGAGGGATGAGCGCGATGGTGACCTTCGCGCAGGCGCAGGAGCGCGCGGACGAGTGGGTCAACGGCGATCTGCCCGGATATCAGCATCGGGAGGTCCGGGTAAGGGAGTTCGAGCTGGGCTTCGTGATCTGGGCGGAGGACCGCGAGGCCGGGCCCAGGTCGGACGGCGGCCGGCAGCGGCTGGTCATCGCGCGGGACAGCGGTGAGGCCACGCTGTGGCCCGGGCTGCCGGTGGGCGAGGTGATCCGACGGTACGAGGAGGAGTACGGAGTGCCGGAGGCGCCGTCGGCCGCGCCGGAGCCGCCGCAGCGTATCGATCTGAACCAGACGTCGTTCCTGTTGAGCCCGCCGGAGTGGCTCCAGGAGGCGGCGGACAGACAGGCGACTTCGGATCCCTCCTCGACGGTGACGCGGTTGGCGGTTCCGGGTGCCGGACTGGCCTCCGGGCCTGCGGCGGCGTCTGCCGCCTCGTCGCAGGGTGGCGCGGGTCATGCGTACGAGCCCGCCGGGGCCACGCCCTGGGCCGGGACGGACACCAATGCCGCGGGCTCGGCCGACGAAGGGTCCGTGCCGCTGCCCGCGACGGTCTTCGCACCGCCCCTGTCCGGCTCGGACGACGACGACACTCCGCCGCCCGTCGTGGGCGCCGACGCACCGACCGCGCTGATGTCGGGAGGCAGTCAACTGCCGCCCACGGCGGTGAATCCGAGGCCGGGCAGGGACAGTGCCGGTGTCGGCGGTGAGCGCGGCGAAGCGGCGGCAGGCAGGGCTGCCGCGGCGTGGCCCGGTGGGCAGCAGGGTGGGCGAGGCGGTGGCGCGGAAACTCCGCCCTCGGCCGGCGCG
>NZ_FMDK01000249.1 GCF_900091995.1 Streptomyces sp. MnatMP-M17 | reverse complement strand
CAGTTCGAGGGAGTCCGGCGGCACGCGGGCGGCGTCGGCCGCAGGCAGGCGCGCCGCCCGCTCCAGCCGTCCGGTGGTCTCCGCGTCCAGCACGATCTCCCGGGCGCCGTGCAGGGTGACGTCCTGCACCAGCTCGCCGACGGCCGCGTCCAGGCGCTCGGGCAGCTCCGTCGGTCGGCGACGGGCCCCTGCCGTGCCGCCCGGGGAGGCCGTGGGCAGTCCCAGCCCGGTGCCCGGATGGGTGACATCGGTCAGCGGAACGGCATGGTGCAGGCCGTAACGTTCCTGGAACGCCTTGGTGTAGTCGGCCATCCGGGGGGTCGTTCCGGTGCGCGGCGACAGCCGCCACAGCGTTGTCGCGCACTCCTCCAGTTCCCGGCCCACCGCCTGCGGCAGCGTCACCGAGGCGTCCATCTTCAGGTCCACCTGGACCGGTGGCCGGGGGAACGGCCGGACGGCTCGCAGGGCGGCCAGGGCCGTGGAGAGCTCCGCGCGGCCCTCGCCGACCGCCGACTGGGCGTAGCCGTCCAGCGCCTCCCGGGCCGTGCCCAGATGCTCCAGCAGCTCGCAGGCCGCCCCAAGGTCCGACAGGCTGTCCGTGGTGATGACGAAGGGCACCAGTGACGCCAGCAGGAAACGCAGATCCACCAGCCGCCGCACGGTCCGCTCGGCGGCGGCGGTGTCCATGGCGAGAGACGCGGCCAGATCCGCTGCCAGCGCGGCGGCGTCGACCGGTGCGGCGGCACGGTCGCGGACGAAGCCGATCTGCCGCCCGGCGCGCACGGACAGGTGGCGCATCCGCGAGGTGTTCCGCTCGACCGACGCGGCCCACGGCGAGTACATCCGGTCGCCGCGCGCGTAGCACAGGTCGTTCCACACCACCCGCAGATCCCTCAGCGGCCGTTCGGTACGGATCTGCTCGGCGGCCACTGCGGAGAACCAGCCCGCGTCGGGCCGGACGAACTTGCGGTGACCGGCGCCCACCCGGGCCCCTGCCGCCTCCCCGGCGGACCCTAGACGCGCGGCCGTCACCCCGGCGAAGGTGCCGAAAGGCGTGGGGCGCCCGGTCATCCGCAGCGCGTACTTCGTCAACGAGACCGCGGCCCGCTCCAGCTTCCTGCGTTCGGGCCGTTCCCCGGCCCTGAGCGCGCGCGTCAGCGCGGACAGCGAGGTGCTGGACAGTTCGACCGCCTCGTCGAGCGCGGGATGCGCCGCGAGCGCCGTGACGTAAGCGGTGAGTTCGTCCAACGGTACGGAGGCGTCGAACCGCGGCGCCTTCCAGCTGCGGTCCTCCAGCGCCCCGTACGGAAGCACGGCCATGCGGAGCAGGACGGTGCCGAGTGCCGAGAAGGCGGGGGAGGTGCTGGTCCGGCCCTGCTGATGCACGTCGTTCCCCCTCCGCCGCGGCGAGCGGCATACCCGTTTCGCCATCCAAGGCGGCCGGGGGCGTCAGGGGCAACCCGGGGCGCTGAATCGCACGGAGAACGCTTCGGCAGGCCGGACGCGGTCCGCTTGCGTCTTTCGGTCCCCGGCGCCGCCCTCTCGGCGCGGGCACCCCGCGGGATACGGCGAGCCAGCTGCTCCGCGTACCAGCTCGCTTGTCGATGGCCTGCGCCATTTTCGGCGCTGTGCGCCGGGCCGTGACGACCTTGAAGTTTCCCCGTGATCCTGGAGACGATTTTGTTATGCCGCGAGGGCGTGTTGTTGGTGCTGCCGGGTCTCGGTTCACCCTCCGAGCCGAGCTTTCCTGCGGCCGGTGCGATCACCAGCGGGACCATACCCGCGTTCAGTGCCGCCCGGCGGACGGCGCGCACCCCGTTCAGCCGGCCGTTCTCGTTGGTGACGACACCGACGACGTGCTCGTCCACGGACCAGCTCCCGCCGAGTTGCGAGAGAGTCGGGCTGGGATCGGGCGTCAGGAGCGTGACCGTGGCCTCCGCTGTCGCTTCCGTGTGCAGGGTGACGAAGTCCCAGAACGTGGATCGTACGGACATGCCGCCGCGTCGTGGCGACCCTTCGGATGGGCCGCCCGGCCGAAGAACTCCCCGGTGGTGGCGACGGAAGCGCTGTGCCGGGAAAGAGTGTCATGTGCCCGAGCTACCCGATGTCGAAGCGTTTCGCTCCCGTCTCGCGTCCTGCGCCCAGGGGCGGACGATCGAGCGCGTGGAGGTGTACGACGCCGGTGTACTGCATGGTGTGAGTGCGCGGCGGTTCCGTCGCGAACTGGAAGGGCGGAGCTTTGCCGAGCCCGAGCGGCGCGGGAAGTGGCTGCTCGCCCGAACCGACGGGCCCACCGTGCTTCTGCATTTCGGCATGACCGGACTGCTCGTGTGCTGCCGCCCCGCCGAAGAGCTCCACACACATGACCGCGTCGCGTTCACAGTGGGACACGATCGGCAACTGCGCTATCGCGACCAGCGCAAGCTCAAGGGCCTCTGGCTGGTGGAGGAATCCGGCGTCGCCCGGATTCTGGACGGTCAGGGGCCGGACGCGACGAAGATCGCCCGCGGGGACTTCGACCGGCTCATCAGTGGACGGCGCGGAAGTGTCAAGTCACTCCTCGTCGACCAGTCCCGGCTGGCGGGGCTCGGCAATCTGCTGGCCGACGAAATCCTGTGGCGGGCCCGGCTGAACCCGGCTCACCGTGCCGACACCCTCACGGAAGAGCAGCGTGGCCGCCTCTTCACGGACATGCGGCGCACCCTCCGGTCCGCGGTGCGCGCAGGCCGCGTACCACCACGCGATTCCTGGCTCACAGGGCACCGGGACCGTGGCGACGCGTCGTGTCCGCGTTGTGGCGAGTCCCTGCGCCGGGGGCGCGTCGCGGGGCGTGGAACGGTGTGGTGCCCCCGGTGCCAGCCGGACTGATCACGTGCCCGTGTGAGGCGTACGACCCAGGAGATCGCGCACCTGGCGGAGGAAGCGTGGCGGGGGAGAGACCCGAACGGCGGCGAGGCCTCAGTTGCCCTTCGCGGGCTGTGCGTGTCGCGTCGCGGGGCGAACGCTGGGGAAGCGTCCCATTGGTGGGCGGCTTTCCCGCCGGTCCGAGCGGAATGCCCGGGACAACGCGGACCGGACGCGCGCACGGCACAGGGCGCAAGCCGGGCCGCCGAATCGCGCACATGGTGATTTCATCCACGTACGGCACCCCGGCCGACGGCCATGCCCCCACCGGGGCTCGGATCCGCACTGGTCACAGCTCACAGCCGATGCGCCAGGGAGGGCAGATGGCCGTACGGCACCAGCTCATCGCACGCGAACCGGCCGCTGTCCGGAGGGTCCTCTCTGATCCGGAGCGATACGCCGAGTGGGTGGTCGGCACGGCACGCTCCTTTCCTCAGGCGGGACGCTGGCCCGAGGTTGGTTCCTCCCTCACGTACGCAGTGCGGCTGGGTTCCACGGAGTTCCGTGGACAGACCGTCGTCCGACGTCACGAGCCTCTGCGGTGGCTGGAGTTGGAGGCGCACAGCGGGCCGCTCGGCACCGCGCGCATCGCCTTCGACTCAGGGGAGACGCGGGTCCCGACGGCCTGAAGGGACGGTGGGACCGCGGCGAGCAGGAAGCCATGGCCGACCGTATCGAGGAACAGGTCGAGCGCTACGCTCCCGGGTTCCGCCATCGCATCCTGGCCCGCCGCGGCTGCTCACCATCGCGCAGCGCACACTCGCCCGCAGGGGCCGCGAAGGCGGGACCGACGGCCCGTGACAGCGCGCGCCGAGCCGCCTGAGCAGCGCGGCCCTGGCCCCCGCGCGCTTCGCCACCTCCACCCGTTGCCCGCCGCACGCCGCCGGTGTTCACTGGAAATATCGCGCTTTTCGAGCAAAAGCTTCAAATTGCGCATATCTGATGTGGGGCAGGAACGACATGGGCGGCAGCCAGCGCAGGGACCTCGACGGAACGGGACGTCCGAAGACATCAGGCAGCCGCCGTGAGGCCGCGCGTGCGGGTCGTGGTGGCGAGCAGGAGAGGGAGCCGGTGTCCCGTCCTCTGGCGATGGGCGGGGCGATGCGCGAGGCCACGGAGCAGCTCGCCGGGCTTCTGGGGACGCGGCCCGAGTCGGTGTCAGCCGTCAAGCGTACGGAGGAGGGATGGCAGGCCGATGTGGAGGTACTCGAAATCTCGCGGGTGCCCGACACCACAAGTGTGATGGCGAGCTACCGCGTGCGACTGGATGAAGAAGGCAGGCTCACGGAGTACGAGCGCCGTCGGCGATACGCACGGGGCCAGATCGATCGCAAGTGACCGTCGGCAGCCGCGGGAGCACCGAAGGGAGTCGTCGTGACTGTAGTGCCGCAGCAAAGCGGTCAGATCGCCGTAGGTGGCGGTGGAAACCTTTATGACGTCCTGGAGCTGATCCTGGATCGCGGCCTCGTCATCGACGCGTTCGTCCGCGTATCCCTCGTCGGTATCGAACTTCTCAAGATCGACGCGCGCGTTGTCGTCGCGAGCGTCGATACGTATCTCCGCTTCGCCGAGGAGTGCAACCGCCTCGACCTGGAGGCGGGTCGCAAAGCCCCCGAGACGCTGACGGACGTGGTGGGTGAAGTGACCGAGGGCGGAGCGCGCGGCAAGAGCAAAGGTGCCCTGACAGGTGCGGTCGAAGCGATCACGGATTCCTTCCAGGCCGGCCGGACCGATGGGACAGGTGAGGCGAAGGAAGAGGCGGAGCCGGAACCGAGGCGGGGCAGTGCGAAGCGCCCGGTCAGACACCGCGAGCGGCCGGTCAGACACCGTGAGGAGGAGTAGCCGATGTCCGTCTACGTCTACGCCATTACCTCCTCCGAGTACGATCCGCACCTTGACGACCTGCACGGTGTGGGGGAAGAGGCTCCTTCGCTGCGTACCGTCACCGAAGGAGCACTCAAGGCGGTCGTCAGTGACGCCCCGGAGAAATTGCGCGCCAAGCGCAGGGATCTCAGCGCCCATCACGAGGTGCAGGAGCGGCTGTTGTCCGAGCACGCGGTACTGCCCATGCGCTTCGGTCTCACCGCCGCGGACGACGACACGGTACGAGCGGCACTCAGCGAGCATGCCGAGTTGTACAGCGAGCGGCTCGCGGAGTTGGAAGGGCGGGTGGAGTTCAATCTCAAGGCGTCCGAGGACGAGGAAACGCTGCTGCGGCAGGTGATCGAGGAGTCCGACGAGGTACGCGGGCTGAACGAGGCTACGCGGGGCGGCGGTGGAACGTACGAGGAGCGGCTGGCGCTGGGCGAGTTGGTCGCCCGGGAGGTGGGGGCGCGCCAGGACAGCCTGACGGCAGAGGTGACCGAGGCACTGCGTCCGTGCGCCGAGGCCGAGTCGGAGGGCGGCACGACATCCGAGTACTTCCTCAATGTCTCGTTTCTCGTGGACCGGGACCAGGTGCGGGAGTTCACCTCAGCGGCGGAAAAGCTGGCCGAACGGTACGGGCCGGACGTCGAACTACGCCTCAGAGGGCCGTTGCCGCCCTACAGCTTCGTATGACGTGAGGAGCCCGCGATGGGCCTGCTGACTCAGATCCTGACCGTGCCGCTGGCACCGGTACGAGGCGTCGGATGGGTGGTGAAGCGGGTGACCGAGGTCGCCGAGCAAGAGGCTTACGACACCACTCCGATCGAGCGCCGGCTCGCCGAACTGGAGCGGGAACTGCTGGAAGGCCGCATCAGCGAGCGGGAGTTCGACCGGCGTGAGGACGAACTCCTCGACCGGCTCGAATCCATCCAGGGTGCGTACGTCGCCGACGTTCCAGCAGCGCCGCCGGGTGAGGAACGAACCGGGGAAATAGAGGAAGGAGCCGCCGCGCTCCCGCGCGCTGGGCGAACAAAACGGAGGTCTGATGCGTCGTGACGGATCCGACACAGGCCCGACGGCCCGTCCCTCGGCCCGCGCAGACGGTGTCGCCGTACGGACAGGGCTCGTCCGCGAACCTCGCCGACATCCTTGAACGGGTTCTTGACAAGGGAATCGTCATCGCCGGGGACATCCAGATCAACCTCCTCGACATCGAACTGCTCACCATCAAGCTCCGGCTGCTCGTGGCCTCTGTCGACAAGGCCAAGGAGATGGGCATCGACTGGTGGGAACACGATCCGTCGCTTTCTTCCCGGGCCAGGGAGGACAGCGGAAGGCCGTCCTTGGCGGAGGAGAACCGTCGGCTGCGCGCAGAGGTGGAGAACCTGCGCGGGCGCTCGCTGGCCCCCGCCGACAGCCCTGCTTCCGTGGTGGACGAGGAGGCTGTGCGGCGTGAGGAGAGCGAGCGGCATCAGGGCACTCGCCGACGCGGGAGCGATGACCGATGAGCGGGTATATGAGCTATGGCTACGCGGTGACCCGTGCGGACGCGGCGCTGGAGGAAGCCTTGTCCCGCGTACGAGGAGTGGCGGGAGCACCGGTTCGCCTGGTGGGTGCACAGGGACTGGCCGTGGTGGTGTCCTCCGTACCGGAAAGCGACTTCGGGGAAACCGCGCTGAAGGCCCGGCTTGAGGATCTGGACTGGCTGGAGTCGGTGGCGCGTGCCCATCACTCCGTCGTCGAGGCTGTCTTCGCCCGTACCACCGTGCTTCCCTTGCGGCTGGCCACGCTCCACCTCGACGACAACCGCGTACGCGACATGCTGGACCGGCGTGCGGATGAGTTCGCCTTGTTGCTCGATCAGCTCGCCGGACATGTGGAGTGGGGTGTCAAGGTCTACGCACTGCCTCCCGCCCCCGGACCACCGGCCCCGGCGGCCGTGTCGGCCGCGACCGGTGCGAGTCCGGGCCGCGACTAC
>NZ_FMDK01000473.1 GCF_900091995.1 Streptomyces sp. MnatMP-M17 | reverse complement strand
GTCCGCCGCCCGGCCCGCTCCAGCCGCGCGGTCAGCTCCGGCAGCAGCGCGTCCTCGACCTCGCCCATAAACGCGAGCGTGAAGTGCCACCCCTCCCGCCCGGTCCACCGCAACCTCTCGGCACCGGGCATCGCCCTGAGCCGGTCGCGGACGGGATCCAGCTCCTTCCGGGCCTCGGCGGGTGGCAGCACGGCGGCGAAGAGTCTCATGCGGACAAGTCTTCCCACGGCGCGAGCCCGTACGTAACCCGATCACCGTGCGTATCGTTGTACCGGGCGCTGCCGCACCCCGCGGCGGCGAGGAGGAGCGCCACGATGACCGTCATTGACACCGACAGGATCGCCATGGCCGACGAGAGCAACGAGCTGACTCTGGACAAGATGTTCGAGCTGCTCGAAGACATGCCCGTCCCCGAGGGATACAAGGTCGAGATCGTCGGGGGGGCTGTCTATATGTCGCCGCAGCGCCAGGTTCACTGGGAAATCATCCTGGGTTTCGTCGAGCAGCTCAGGGCCAAATACCCTCGGGCGCGGTTGGCGTCCGATGTACGCATTGATTTCCCGGGGCACCTCAACGGATTCTGCTCCGACGTCGCAGCCATGGCGGATGATGCCGTGAAGGACTCCAGTGGGCGCTGGCGTCATGAGGACATCGAGTTCGTCGCCGAAGTAATCTCGAAGAGTACCGCTGTCAACGACTACGGCCCGAAGAAGGACGTCTACGCGGCAGCCGGTGTACCCGTCTATGTGATCGCCGATCCCTATATCGGCAGGTGCCATGTCTACACCCAGCCGAAGGATGGGGAGTACATCAGCGACCTGACCATCGCGTTCGGCGTGGAAATCGATCTCACGGCCACTGCGGTAGGCCTGACATTGAAGACCGACGACTTCCCCCGCGGCTGACCCCTTTCACAGCCGTGGCCCGGAACGGTAGTTGCCGTTCCGGGCCACCGAACGTTACGCCGCCGTCGCCAGCTCCCGTTCCCTCGGTATGAACTCCACGCGCGGGCGGCCTCCGCGGAGGTCGAATCTCACGCGTACGCCCGCCACCCGGACCAGGACCAGGCCGATCGCCGCCGCCGCGAGGAGGGAGACCGCGCCGCCCGTGGCGAAGCCGACCCGGGGGCCGTAGGTGTCGGTGACCCAGCCGAGGAGCGGGCCGCCGACCGGCGTGCCGCCGACGAAGACCATCATGTAGAGGCTCATGACCCGGCCCCGCATCTCCGGGTCCGAGGCCATCTGGACGGTCGTGTTGGCGCTTATGTTCGTCGTCAGTCCGATCACGCCGAGCGGTACGAGCAGCAGCGAGAACAGCCAGACGGACGGCGACAGCGAGATCGCGATCTCCAGCAGCCCGAAGCCCATCGCCGTGAGCAGGAGCAGTCTCAGCCGGCTGGAGCGGCGGCGGGCGGAGAGCAGGGCGCCGGTCAGTGAGCCGGCCGCGAGCAGGATGTTGAAGTACGCGTACATCCCGGCGCCGCCGTCGAAGACGCCGTGTGCGAAGGCCGTCAGCCAGATCGGGAAGTTGAAGCCGAACGTGCCAATGAAGCCGACAAGGACGATCGGCCAGATCAGCTCCGGCCGCCCGCGCACATAGCGCAGTCCCTCTCTCAGCTGGCCCTTACCGCGCGGCACACGGACCGACTTGTGGAGTTCGTGCTGGCGCATCAGCAGCAGACCGGTCAGCGGCGCCAGGAAGGACAGACCGTTCAGCATGAAGGCCCAGCCGCTGCCGACCGTGGTGATCAGCACGCCGGCCACGGCAGGGCCGATGAGCCGCGCGGACTGGAAGTTGGCGGAGTTCAGACTGACCGCGTTGCGCAACTGGTCAGGGCCCACCATCTCGGAGACGAAGGACTGCCGGGCCGGATTGTCGACGACGGTCACCATGCCGAGCAGGAACGCGATCAGATAGACGTGCCAGACATGGACCTGTCCCGACAGGGTCAGAACGGCCAGCAGGACGCCCAGCACACCCATCGCGGCCTGGGTGAAGAGCAGCAGCAGCCGCTTGGGATAGCGGTCGGCGACGACACCGCCGTACAGCCCGAAGAGCAGCATCGGCAGAAACTGGAGGGCCGTGGTGATACCGACGGCCGCCGAGGAGCCAGTGAGGCTGAGTACCAGCCAGTCCTGGGTCACCCGGGACATCCATGTACCGGTGTTGGAGACGACGGCACCCGTCGCGAACAGCCGGTAGTTACGGATCTTCAGCGACGAGAAGGTCCCGCCGCCGGTCTTGCTGTGGTGCGGAGAGGTGCTGCCGTCCGAGATCGCGGTGTCGTCCGGTGTCGTTACCTCGTCCGGTGTCGTTACCTCGTCCGGTGTCGTTACCTCGTGCGGTGTCGTTACCTCGTGCGGTGTCGTGCTGTCACTCCCGGTCGTGCTGTCGTGGGTGGATTTCGGTGCGGGGGCGGATTCTGCTCCGGATCCCGTACTCAAAGTGGGTTCGCCTCCTTACAGCGCGCGGATCACAGGTGGGCGAGCTTCTCCAGTACGGGGGCGGCAGCGCGCAGCTTCGCCCACTCGTCCTCGTCCAGGCCCTCGGCGAGGGACGCCAGCCAGACATTGCGCCTGCGGCGGCTCTCTTCGAGCATCGCCTCGGCCTCCTCGGTCTGGCTGACCACCTTCTGCCGACGGTCGTCGGGATGCGGCTCCAGCCTGACCAGGCCCTTCGCCTCCAGCAGCGCCACGATGCGGGTCATCGACGGCGGCTGGACATGCTCCTTGCGTGCCAGCTCGCCCGGAGTGGCTGAGCCACAGCGGGCCAGCGTGCCCAGCACCGACATCTCGGTCGGGCTGAGCGACTCGTCCACACGTTGGTGCTTCAGTCGCCGGCCCAGCCGCATGACGGCGGAGCGGAGTGCGTTCACGGCGGCGTCGTTCTCGATCGCGTCGTCACCGTGGGACAGGTCAGGCATGTTTGTTAGCATAACTCATTACCCAACCTAAATACCACCCGGTTTCCTCCGCGTTTCGTCCGCGCGCCGCCGATCCATGGGCCGGCCGACGGGCCACCCAGTGGGCCGCCCGGTGAGCCACCCGGCGCCCATGGGTCTACCGCGCGGATCAATCGCCGGACCAGCGCTTATCACTCATACGAGTGAGTTCGCACCGGAAAGCGATATGACCGGGCGCGCCCGCGCACGACCCTGGTCCGCATGGGATCGACAGTGCTCAGCCTGCGGATAGACGGTGAGCTGCTCGACCGGCTGCGGGAGCGCGCCGCCAGGCGAGGGATGAGCGTCCAGGATTATGTGGCCGGGACGCTCATCCGCGACGACTTCGACGAACGCTTCAGGGCGGCCGTCGACGAGACGGAGAAGTTCTACGGCGGGACCGAGGCGAAGCTCCGCCCGGAAGGCGCCGCATAGGCGCCGCATAGACTGAGTGCCATGACCGGTTCTTCGACGGCAACTCCCCGGCGTGCGGCGCCCGAGCCTCTGGAGGGGCCGGTCGTCGGCACCATCACGGGCGGCACGATCATCTGGTTCGTCCTCTTCCTCGTACAGCTCCCGTTCTACGGCTGGTACAGCGACCACGGGCACGCGTGGTGGATCTGGACGTGTCTGGCCGGTGGCGGGCTCGGGCTGATCGGGATCTGGTACGTACGCGGACGGGACGCGGCGCTCAAGCGCGCGGCAGCCGCGCGCGAGGCCGAACAGGCCGGAGAAGCCGGCAAGGACTCGGGTTCCGGTGATCGCTCCGGACCGACGGCCTGACCGCCCGCCTGGACGAACAGATCACTCCGGGCCGTCGGTCTCACCGACTGCGCCGCGCCACCACGCGCCCCCCCGTATACGCCCCGCCCACGCCCCTGACGTGACCCTGACCAAAGCCTGACGTCCGCCCTCCCTCATGTACTGCCACAGGACCATCCCACTCGTTCCTCAGTCGTCCCTGGGGCGGATCTCCGGGCCCTCGGCGGGTGAACGCGCCTCACCGGTCGTACCGTCGGAACCATGACGCAGCGGGCGAAGATCGACACCGACGGCCCCGAGCCCCATGGCCCCGAGCCGCACGGCCGCGGATCTCACGGCCCCACCATCGACGCGGGCGCCGAGCTCGATCCCGTACATCCCATGAAGCTCCCGCGGCCCTCCGGCCGCCACACCGGGCTGACCGCCGCCGAGGTCGCGCAGCATGTCGCGCGCGGTGAGGTCAACGACGTACCCGTCCGCAGCAGCCGCTCCGCCGTCGAGATCGTTCGCGCCAACGTCTTCACCCGCTTCAACGCGGTCATCGGCGTGCTCTGGGTGATCATGTCCTTCGTCGCACCGATCCAGGACACGCTCTTCGGCTATGTGATCCTCGCCAACACCGGCATCGGCATCATCCAGGAGCTGCGCGCCAAGAGAACGCTGGACGGACTGGCCGTCATCGGCGAGGCGAAACCGACCGTACGGCGCGACGGCGTCGCCGCCGAGATCTCCACCGCGCAGATCGTCCTCGGCGATCTCATCGAGCTGGGCCCCGGCGACAAGGTCGTCGTCGACGGCGAGGTGGTCGAGGCCGACAGCCTCGAAGTGGACGAGTCGCTGCTCACCGGCGAGGCCGATCCCGTACTGAAACGTCCCGGCGACTCCGTCATGTCCGGCAGCTTCGTGGTCGTCGGCGGCGGCGCGTTCCGTGCGACCAAGGTCGGGCGGGACGCCTATGCCGCGCAGCTCGCCGAGGAGGCGTCCCGTTTCACGCTCGTGGACTCCGAGCTGCGCAACGGCATCAGCACCATCCTCAAATATGTGACCTGGATGATGGTCCCGACGGCCCTCGGGCTCATCGTCAGCCAGCTCGTCGTCAAGCAGAGCAACTTCAAGGACTCCATCGCCAGAACCGTCGGCGGTATCGTCCCGATGATCCCCGAGGGCCTGGTGCTGCTGACCTCCGTCGCCTTCGCGATCGGTGTCATCCGGCTCGCCCGTAAGCAGTGCCTCGTCCAGGAGCTGCCCGCGATCGAGGGCCTCGCGCGCGTCGATGTCGTCTGTCTCGACAAGACCGGCACGCTGACCGAGGGCGGTATGAACGTCAGCGAGCTGCGCGTGCTGGGCGGCGCCGACGAGACGTACGTACGGAAGGTGCTCGGCGCGATCGGCGCGTCCGATCCGCGCCCCAACGCCAGTCTTCAGGCGGTCGTGGACGCGTTCGGTGACGAGCGCGGCGAGTGGCCCGTGGCGGCGGCGCTGCCCTTCTCCTCCGTACGGAAGTACAGCGGCGCGGCCTTCAGCGAGGCCGACGGCTCCGACGCGCCCTCGTCAGGGTGGCTGCTCGGCGCGCCGGACGTACTGCTTCCGCACGACGATCCGGCGCTCGCCGAGATCGATCACCTCAATGAACAGGGCCTGCGGGTCCTGCTGCTGGCCCGCGCCTCAGGCGCGCTGGAAGCGCCGGAGACGGTGGCCGGCGCCGAAGCGACCGCGATCCTCGTGCTGGAGCAGCGGCTGCGGCCGGACGCCGCCGACACCCTCGACTACTTCGCCCAGCAGAACGTGGACGCCAAGGTCATCTCCGGCGACAACGCGGTCTCGGTGGCCGCAGTGGCCGGAAAGCTCGGTCTCGCGGGCGCGGAACGTACGGTCGACGCCCGGCTGCTGCCCACCGCACGGGAGGAAATGGCGGAGGCCATCGACGCCGCCACGGTCTTCGGCCGGGTCACTCCGCGGCAGAAGCGCGACATGGTCGGCGCCCTCCAGTCGCGCGGGCACACGGTCGCGATGACCGGCGACGGGGTCAATGACGTCCTGGCGCTGAAGGACGCGGACATCGGAGTCTCGATGGGCTCGGGCTCGGAGGCGACCCGGGCCGTGGCCCAGATCGTGCTGCTGAACAACAGCTTCTCGACACTGCCGTCGGTGGTGGCGGAGGGCCGGCGGGTCATCGGCAACATCACACGGGTGGCGACCCTCTTTCTGACGAAGACGGTCTACTCGGTGCTGCTGGCGATCCTGGTGGCCTGTTTCCAGGTGGAGTATCCGTTCCTGCCACGGCATCTCACACTGCTGTCGACGCTGACGATCGGCGTACCGGCGTTCTTCCTCGCGCTGGCGCCGAACACGGAACGGGCGCAGCCGAACTTCGTACGGCGGGTGATGCGGTACTCGATCCCGTCGGGCATCATCGCCGGAATCGCCACATTCATCGCCTATATGGTGGCCCGGCACTACTACACGGGCCCCGACGCCCTCAACGCCGAGACCAGTGCGGCCACTCTCACGCTCTTCCTGGTCTCCATGTGGGTACTGGCGATCGTGGCGCGCCCGTACACCTGGTGGCGGATCGGGCTGGTGGCGGCGATGGGACTGGCGTTCCTGGTGGTACTGGCCGTACCGACGCTCCAGCACTTCTTCGCGCTGAAGCTGGTGGGTACGACGATGCCGTGGCTGGCGGTCGGCATCGCGGTGGTGGCGTCGGCGGCGCTGGAGTTCTGCTGGCGATGGGTGAGCCGAAGATTCCCGGCGTAGGCACGAGCGCGGGCGCGCTCGGGACGGCGAAGGGGCCCGGCGACTGCCGGGCCCCTTCCGAATCTTCTGTGCCGCGGGTACGGAACTGCCGACTACTTCACGTCGATGTAGTCGCCCGCGACGGCGACCGGCGCGGTCGAGGCGATACCCAGGTAGTTCCAGCGGTAGTAGCCGTCCTCCGACGCCTTGACGGTGGTCTTCAGCGCACCGGTGGAGGAGGACTTCACGCCCTTGACGTTGGTGTAGGCGGTGCTGCTCTTCTTACGGAACTGGAGCACCACCGACTGGGTGCCGAAGCCCACGTACTTGTTCTTGTCCCAGTCCGCACGGGTCAGGCTGCCCGTGATGGTGATGGTGCCGCCCTTCTTGACGGGCTCCGGCGCGGCGTTGACCGTCAGCTTGGACTGACGCTGGATCTTGACCGTGCTGTACGCGTCCTTCTGGATGTACTCCCCGTCGTACGCCAGCGCGAAGGCGCCGACCTTCCAGGTGCGGGCGTCCGTGTTGATCAGTTCCTTCGAGTCGACCGTCACGGTGAGCGTGCAGGTCGAGGTGGTGGCGCCGGCCGGCCTGCAGGTGGCGGCTTCCTCGTTCTGGTAGAAGGCGTAGCCGCTGCCGTCCTCGATGGCGTCACCGAACCAGAGGATCGTCGAGGCGTCGACGATGCCCGAGTCGTCGGACGCGGTGATGGCGACGGTGACCTTCTGGGCGTTGGTGCTGCCGACCACGATGGGCTTGCCGCCGTTCACGACGATCTTGCCGAGCGTGGGGGCGACGGCCGCCGCCTTGGCCAGGGCACGCTGTCCGGCCTGCGGCGCGGCGGTGCGCTCCCGCGCCGAGAAACCGTACTTCCCGGGCGTGGGCGCGTCCCTGTGACCGTCGGCGGCCTGGGACGCCGGCACGGCGAGCGCGGACAGAGCCAGGGCGCCGGATACGGCGGCAACAGTGGCACGAATACGCATGTGTTCCCCAAGTCTGGTTCATTCGGGCCTGTTGACCCGGGGAAACAGACCTGGGGAGAGAGTGAAAAGTTGTACGAGAATAGGAAATCTTTGCGAAGATCGACCGGCCGGACCCTGGCCGAACCGACGAACCGGACGCGGCCTGAGGTCCTGGCCGAACCGCACGCGGCCTAGTCGAACCACCTGTCCCGCGCCAGTTCCTCCGTCCGGGACGGGTCCTCCAGCAGCGCCGCCACCTCGAAGCGCCGTGGCCACTGGCCCGCCGCCCAGGCGAGTCCCGCCGCCACGCCCTCCAGCGTCGCCGCGTGCACCACCCCGTCCGGTGTCCGGCGCCAGTCCAACTCGACGCCGCCCGCGAGCAGTTCCTCGTGCTCCACGTACACCTCGGGCGTGCCCGCGCCGAGCAGGACATGGACCGGCTCCGGGACCGTGTGCTCCTCGCCCTCCGTGGTCACCTCCGCCACGACCGCCTCGCTCAGCCGCCGTACCTGGAGCAGCTCGGCCAGCTCCGCGAAGCGCGTCGGTGACACCGGCAGCAGCGGCAGCCCGCCCGTCAGCGGCAGCAGATCGGGAGCGTCCGCGACCACCGCCTCCGCCGCGTCGACCACGCGTACCTCGCCGTCCACGACGGCCCGCAGCTCGTCCGGGAGCGTCACCTGTTCCGGATCGAGATCGGCGAGGGCCGTGTAGAGGGCGTGCAACTGCTGCGGTGTGACCTCGCGGTCCGGATCGGCGAGCCGGCCGAGCAGCTCCGCCG
>NZ_FMDK01000441.1 GCF_900091995.1 Streptomyces sp. MnatMP-M17 | reverse complement strand
CCTGGCGCTCGGCAGCGCGAAGGCGCACGCCGTACTGAACGTACGGCAGGCGCGTGCCCCGGTAGGGCAGCCCGTAGGAGGCACATGACCATTCTCGCGGCACATTAATCCCATGAATTAATGCCCGGCCGACCGGTTACGGGCACGGTTCACCACGACTGTTTTCCGTCATTTCTCTTTCTTTGCGTCTCTTTCCTTCATGCCTTTTTGCACGGGAAATAATTTCCCGCCCGATGAAGCGCGCGGTCTTGCTCACGGCGTAATGTTCTGATATTCCTGACCAGGCGAACATAAACTTCTCAGAAAAGGGGAGCGCGACATGACGGTTACCGTTCGCACCGAAGGAATCGGCCCTTCCGCGGTTTTCGCCCTGCCCTGGCTGGCCGCCGATGAACTCGGCTACTTCGCCGAGGAGGGAATCGCGGTCGAGTTCGTACGGAACCGGGCCGAGCAGGTACTGACCGAGCCGGTCGCCGATCATGAACTGGTCGACTCCGTCCGCAACCATGTGCCCTTCGAGGAAGGCCAGGTCGATCTGTACCGGGCCTGTGAGTGGGGACAGATCCGGCGGGCGCACGACAGCCGCCGGGGAGCGAAGATCATCGGCAAGCGGTCGTCGGTCGCCGTCATGGCGCTGCTGGCGGCGCCCGGCTCGGAGTACACCCATCCGCAGACGCTGGCCAACGCGCCGGTCGCGGTGAGCTTCCACAACGGCAACCACTACAGCGCCATCCAGATGCTGGAAGGATTCCTGGAGCAGGACGAGATCAAGGCGGTCGGCTACCACACCATCGACGGCTACCGCGCGGTGCTGGCGGGCGAGGCCGCGGTGGTGGCGCTGGCCGAGCCGTGGATCACTCTGGCGGAGAAGCAGGGATTCCAGAAGGTCATCGAGACGCACTACGCCGGCCTGGAACTCGCCGCGCCGGATTTCGATCCCGCCGTATACGCGGCCTGCAACAGGGCCATCGGCCGGGCCGTCACCGCCATCAACGCCGACAAGCGCTCGTATTTGCACTATCTGATCGATTCACTGCCGGAGGAGTTCAACGGCGTGATCACGCCGGACGACTTCCATCTGCCTCGTCTGCGTTATGTCGAGCCGGAGCCCTATACCCGTCTGGAGTTCGAGAAGGCGTATTCCTGGATGCGGCGCTGGGGACTGATCGAACCGGGCTCCCGTTATGAGGACCTGGTGGTCGAGGCCCCCGGGCTGGACGTCGCTCGCTAAGGCCCGGCCCACCGACCGCAGCGGACAAGGGAGAGCACATGGTTGAGTCCATTTCAAAGGAATGGGGCGTCCGCATACGGACGGGATGCCGCGTCAGTTACACCTTGATCGATCTCAACGGGGAGTCCGGCCGCCGCAACGGCATGGCGTCCATGGCACTGCGGTCACCGGGGCTGGAGGCCGTGATCCTGCCGTCCGAGGTGAACAAGGTCGAGACGGACGAGAACGGCTCGGCCCATGCCGAGGCCGTCACGGGGCTTCTGGAACGTCTTCAGGAGGCGTGGCAGGGACCGTCCGCCCGTGTCGTCATCCGCAAGGGCCTGCCGCCGCACACCGGGTTCGGCTCCGGCACCACCACCGCCGTCGCGATCGGCCGTGCGTACGCGCAGTTCGCCGGCCGGTCCGTCGCGGTGGCGGACATCGCCAGAGCGGCGGGGCGAGCGGGGACCTCCGGCGCCAGCCCCAATCTGATCGAGCGCGGCGGCTTCCTGGTCGACGGCGGACATCTCAACCCGGACGACTTCGGCGAGGACCCGAAGCGCTATCTGGTCCCCACCAGATACGCGGGCGGCGGCAAGCGGCCTCCGGTGCTGATCTCGGCGCCGTTCCCGCAGTGGCCGGTCCTGGTGATCATCCCCAACGGCAACCAGATGCACGGCGAGGTGGAGCGCCAGTTCTTCGCCCGGACGCTCCCGATCCCGGCCGAGGAGGCCCGGCGGACCGCGCACGCCGTGCTGATGAACCTGGCGACGGCGGTGCTGGAGGCCGACTACACGGCCTTCTGCCGGGCCGTGAACTTCCTGACCTATGAGAGCTACTTCAAGCGCAAGCAGATCGACATGCAGTCCGCGCAGGTGAAGTTCCTCCTGGACGAGGCCAGGCGCGGACCGGAGATCGACGCCATCGCGATGAGCTCCGAGGGCCCGATGTGCTACGCGTTCACCCGCCGTCCACAGGACGCCGTGCGGCGGCTCACGGAGCTGCGCGGCGAGGGCGTGGTGCGGGAGTTCTGGTTCAGCGGCGCCCGCAATGTCCCGGCCTCCGTCGACTGGATCCCCGCCCTCGACGACCAGACACTCGTGGACTGATCTGAGCCTGATCCGAACCTGATCCGAACCTGATCCGCGCCGTCCGTCAGCAGAGAGCCGTCCGTCAGCAGAGGAGAGAACGTTGCCGAAGAGGTTCTCGACCAAGGATCTGGTCGCCCGGGAGGAACCGACCGACACCCGGAGCGGCGTGGGCCGCTTCACGTTCACCGACGACTACTCCGTCTTCCATTTCGGGAAGATGCCCGATCGGATTCCCGACAAGGGCCAGGCGTGCTGCCGGATCGCCGCGTTCAACTTCGGCCTGCTGGCGGACGCCGGTGTCCGCACCCACTTCCGCGGCTTCGAGCCCCCCGCCCGGATGGAGTTCACTCTCCTGCGGGTGCTGGATCCGCGGAAGCGGGCGCTGGGACCGGACGACATCAACCATCTCGTCCCGCTCCAGGTCATCTTCCGCAACACCATCCCCGAGGGCTCCTCCGTACTGCGCAGGCTGCGGCTGGGCCGGCTGACTCCCGCCGACATCGGTCTGACCGAGCCGCCGCGGGCGGGCACGGTACTGGCGCGCCCGGTCGTGGAGTACACCACCAAGCTGGAGGAGATCGACCGCTTCATCGGCCGGGCCGAGGCCGCCGCGATAGGCGGCCTCGACGACGCGCAGCAGGCCGAACTGGAGGAACGCGCCAGGGAGACGGACGACATCGTCACCGCCCACGCGCGCGGCCTCGGTCTGCTGCACGCCGACGGGAAGGTGGAGTTCGGCCGCGACGACCGGGGCCGGCTGATCCTGGTGGACCACGCGGGCACACCGGACGAGGCCCGGCTGCTGCTGGACGGCGCGCATGTGGGCAAACAGGTGCTGCGCGACCACTACACGGCCACCGGTCTCCAGACGCGGGTGGAGGAATGGGTACGGGAGGGCCGGCCGCGGTCCACCTGGCCCGCGCCGGATCCGCTGCCACGTGAAGTGGTGGAACTGGTGGCGGAGATGTACCGCTCGCTGTGCGAGGCATGGACGGGCCGCAAGGTGTGGGGAGCGCGGGATCTGGACCAGGTGCTCGACCGGCTGGCCGATGTCGTCCCGACGGGACGGCGGCAGGGCGGAGCCGAGAGCCCGGCCTTACGGACCGGTGTGTCATGGACCTGATCATCGTTGGCTGTCAGGCCGGTGACGAGGGCAAGGGCAAGTTCACCGATATCGCCTGCGAGGGCGCGGACGCCGTCGTCCGCTACCAGGCAGGACCGAACACCGGACACACGGTGGTGGCTGACGGCAGGGACCACCGCTTCGTCCAGGTGCCGGCCGGAGTACTGCGCGGCATCACCGGAGTCCTCGGCAACGGATGTGTGATCGATCCGCTCGCCCTGCTGACGGAACTCGGAGAGCTCCGCGCCGCCGGTTTCGATCCCTCGCTCCGTATCAGCGAGTCGGCACATGTGATCTTCCCGTACCACGTCGAACAGGACGCGGCGGAGGAGGAGTGGCGCGGCAGCGAGGTCGCCACCTCCGCGGCGAACGGCTTCGTCCACGGCACCGGCCGGCTGGGCACGACCAACCGCGGAGTCGGGCCCTGCCGGGAGGACAAGTCGGCGCGGATCGGTCTGCGGATGGTCGATCTGCTCGACGAACACCTGCTGCACACACGCCTGTCACGTCTGGTGCCGCTCAAACGGGCCCTGCTCCAGCAGGTGTTCGGGCGGCCCGCGGACCGCCGGCCGGTCGCCGACGAGGTCGCGCATCTCGTCAAGGAGTACAACGCGGCGGGCCGCGAGCTGGAACCGTATCTGTGCGATGTGTCGCGCTGGCTGCGCCGGGCCCGCGCCGAGGGCCGCAGGCTGGTCTACGAGGGTGCGCAGAGCTTCGGCCTGGACCTGGAGCACGGCACCTATCCGTATGTCACCAGCGGATACAGCGCCGCGGGCGGAGTGACGGTGGGCACCGGCACCTCGCCGGCACAGGAGTTCGGTGTGCTGGGCGTGATCAAGTCGTACATGGTGCAGGTCGGCGGCGGCCCGCTGGTGGGTGAACTCGACGGCGCCACGGCCGACCATCTCGTCACCAGGGGCCGTGAGTGGGGCACGGTCACCGGCCGCCGGCGGCGGGTGGGATGGTTCGACGTGCCCATGGTCAGACGCGCCATCGAGACCGACGGCATCAGGGAGCTGTGCCTGACCAATATCGATGTACTGGCCGGTCTGGACGAGATCGGAGTGATCACCGGATACCGGTCCGGGGCCCAGGAGCTGGACCTCTATCCGGCGAAGCGCGCGGACGCCGCCGCGGTCACGCCCGTACTGCGCCGCACGGCCGGCTGGCCGGACCAGGACTGGTCCGCGGCGGCGCGCCGCGGCGCAGCCGGACTCCCGGACGCGGCCCGCCGGTATGTCGACCTGCTGTCGTCCCTGCTGGACGCCGAGATCGTCGCGGTGAGCGTCGGACCGGAGCGCGAGGACACGATCCATCTGTCCACGACATCGCTCCTGTCCCGGACACCGGCCCAGGCACCCGACGGCGCCGTACGGGACCACGGCGTACGGGACCACCGGGACGGCCGCCGCCCGGAGGGCGACCATGTCCACGGATGAGTTCATGACCGCGGGCGGCCTGACGGTGGAACGGGAGCGCCACGCGGTCGATCCCGCGGCGCTGGACGACATCGCCGCCGCACTGGACGAGCGGCGTGGGATGGTGCTGGCCTCGGACACCGAGTACCCCGGCCGGTACACACCGTGGCGGATCGGTTTCGTCGATCCGCCGCTGTGCCTCACGGCGCGCGGCAGAGAGGTCTCGCTGACGGCCCTCAACGACCGTGGCCGGCTTCTGCTGCCCGTCTTCGGTCCCGCGCTGCGGCAGGCGGACGATGTGGCAGAGGTGCGCGAGGACGGCACGGAGCTGACGGCCGTCGTCAGGACGGCCGACGCCTGCCTTGCCGAGGAGGGCCGCAGCCGCCGGCCGTCCGCCTTCTCGGTGCTGCGCGTCGTCTGTGAGGTCCTGGGCTCCTCGGAGGACGAGTACCTGGGGCTGCACGGTGCGTTCGGCTATGACCTGGCCTTCCAGTTCGAGCCCGCCCGGCTGCGTCTGGAGCGCCCTGCCGACCAGCGCGATCTGGTGCTGTACCTGCCGGACGAACTGGTCGTCGTGGATCCGCGCAGAGGCATCTCCGAGCGCCGCCGCTACGAGTTCCGCTGCGACGGCGGCACCACACGCGGTCTGCGGCGCGAAGGGCCGCGCATCCCGTGGACGTCCGGCGCGCCCGGTGAGCCCGGCACGGACCGCGGCCTGCCGCCCGGCCGGTACGCGGATCTCGTCCGCGAGGCGCGCCACGCGTTCCAGCGCGGCGACCTGTTCGAGGTGGTGCTGAGCCAGACGTTCTCGCAGGGCACCGACCAGCGGCCCGCGGAGCTGTTCCGGAGGCTGCGCGAGGCGAATCCGTCGCCCTACGGATTCCTGGTCAGCCTCGGGGACGGCGAGCATCTGGTGGGAGCGTCGCCCGAGATGTATGTGCGGGTCACCGGGCGCCGGCTGGAGACCTGCCCGCTCAGCGGAACGGTCCCGCGCGGCGAGGACGCGGTCGGTGACGCCGACCAGATCCGTACACTGCTCAACTCCGCGAAGGACGAGTCCGAGCTGACCATGTGCACGGACGTCGACCGCAACGACAAGGCGCGGATCTGTGAACCGGGCAGCGTCCAGGTGATCGGCCGGCGTCAGATCGAGCTGTATTCACGGCTCATCCACACCGCGGACCATGTCACGGGCGTCCTGCGCAAGGAGTACGACGGGCTGGACGCCCTGCTCGCCCATACCTGGGCCGTCACGGTCACCGGCGCGCCCAAGGCATGGGCGACGCAGTACATAGAGGACCACGAGCCGTCCGTACGGCGCTGGTACGGCGGGGCGGTGGGCCATGTCGGGTTCAACGGCGACGTCAACACCGGGCTGGCCATCCGCATGGCGTGGGTGAAGTCCGGGCGCGCCGAGGTCAGGGTGGGCGCCACTCTCCTCTTCGACTCCGTTCCCGAGCAGGAGGAGCGGGAGACGGAGCTGAAGGCGTCCGCCCTGCTGAGCGTGTTGCGGCGGGACGAGCCCGGCCCGCCCGGTCGGGACGAACCCGGCCACGCCGGGCGTACGGACACCGGCGCGGCTCCCTCCGGCCGCGCGGCCGGACACCGGCCGCCGCCCGGTC
>NZ_FMDK01000182.1 GCF_900091995.1 Streptomyces sp. MnatMP-M17 | reverse complement strand
TGGAGGGGCTCGGCGGGACGCTGGCGGTCGCGGAGTCCCTCACCGGCGGTCTGGTGGCCGCGGAGCTGACATCGGTCCCCGGCGCCTCCCGGACCTTCCGCGGGTCCGTCACGGCCTATGCGACGGCCCTCAAGCGGGACGTACTGGGTGTCGACGGAGTCCTGCTGGCGGAGCGCGGTGCGGTCGATCCCGAGGTCGCGCGGCAGATGGCGGCCGGAGTACGGCGTGTGCTGGGCGCCGACTGGGGCGCGGCGACCACCGGTGTCGCGGGCCCCGATCCACAGGACGGACAGCCGGTGGGAACGGTCTACGTGGCCGTCGTGGGACCGGAAGGCATGGGGAAAGTGACCGCTTTGCGGTTGAACGGCGACCGTGCGGACATCCGTAAAGAGAGTGTACGCAGCGTGCTCGCGCTGCTCCTCAGCGAACTCTCATGGAACGGGCGGGCACAGGATACGGAACAGAACGGGGGGAATTGATGTTTGCAGCCCTGAGTGAACACGACATCGCTCCCCGCACGGCCGCGGCGCGAGGCGGTACGGTGGGGCGTGAAGGATGCGGCTACGCGGTCCGAGGAGGGAGCCACCGATGATTCTGCTCCGTCGCCTGCTTGGTGACGTGCTGCGTCGGCAGCGCCAACGCCAGGGCCGTACTCTGCGCGAAGTCTCCTCGTCCGCCCGAGTCTCGCTCGGCTATCTCTCCGAGGTGGAGCGGGGGCAGAAGGAGGCATCCTCCGAGCTGCTCTCCGCGATCTGCGACGCGCTTGACGTACGGATGTCAGAGCTCATGCGGGAAGTGAGCGACGAACTGTCGCTGGCGGAGCTGGCGGCGTCGGCGGCGGCCAGTGAGCCGGTGCCCGCGCCAGTACGCCCAATGCTCAATTCCGTCTCTGTGACGTCGGTGGCGGGAGTACCGACGGAGCGGGTGACGATCAAGGCGCCTACGGAGGCGGTGGACGTCGTCGCCGCCTGACGATGAGTGTTCCGTAGCGTCGCACAGAGTTCGTTACCCAGAGTTGGTCATTTGATGTCGTTCACATGACGTCGGCTGCACAGCGCTTGACGGAAGCCCCGATCGGTCCTGAGGACCGGCCGGGGCTTCCGTCGTGTGCGGAGCCTCTTGCGGGGTTCATTGAAATGACCGTTTTGTGTCATATGTGCCATGGTGGAAAGTGCCTTTGTGATGGAGACAAGGGCGAAGGAACCATGAACGGAACTGGAGGCCACGCATGGCTATCGTGAAGAGCCCCTTGCCCGAGGAGGATCTGAAGCTCGTCGCCGAGACGCTTCAGGGCGCGCTCGTTGACCTGGTGGACATCGCGCTGGTCGCGAAGCAGATCCACTGGAATATCGTCGGGCCGCGCTTCCGCTCCGTACATCTCCAGCTCGACAAGGTCGTATCCATGGCCCGGAAGCATTCGGACACGGTCGCCGAGAGGGCCGCCGCGATCGGGGTGACACCGGACGGGCGGGCCGCGACGGTCGCGGCGACGAGCGCGTTCGGCGCGGTTCCCAATGGGTGGATCAAGGACACGGACGCCGTACGGATCATGGTCGACGGACTTGCTTCGGTGATCAGGCAGATGCGGGAGCGCGTCGAGGTGACGGCCGTGCCGGACCCGGTCACCCAGGATGTACTGATCAAGGTGACGGCGGGTCTTGAGAAGCATTCCTGGATGTTCCAGGCGGAGAACATGTAACGGAGATTCCATGTGAAGTCTTCGCGCGCCGGGGTGTGCACCGATGCGCCCTCCCGGCGGTTGATCGTTCGGGTCTAGCGTCGGCCGGAGGAGGCAGCCATGGCAAGGCGATGGATCCTTCTGCCGGCACTCGCCCTCGGCGGGCTGTGGTGGTGGGCCGTGCTGCGGCTCGCGCTGGTGCCCGAACACAGTGGTCTGGTGGAGGGAGCGGTGGCGGCAGGCAGTTGGGGGCTGAGCCTGCTGCCCGTTCATGTCACCACCGCGCGGCGGCGCCGGCCGGGCAGCCGTCGGCAGGGCAAGGCATCCGGTCGGAGTGATGTCATCACGGCCGACGGCCAGGGCAGTTGAGGCGGCTGTGGCAATGCTGCTGTGGCAATTGTGTGTCAGGGACGGTCTCGTAAGGGCCGCCTGTTGATGCCGGTGCGTTGACGCTTTGTCAACTTGTGGGCCCGGGCTGGCATCGAGGGCACCAGTAGGCGGGACGGTCGTCCTGGTCGGCCTTACGGATGGGAGTGCCGCAGCGAGGGCAGGGCCGGCCCGCGCGGCCGTATACGGAGAGCCGCCGACTGCCGCCCGGACGGTTCCGGTTGGCTTCGAGCAGCTTCTTCGCCGCTGTCACCAGGCGCTCGGGTGACGGAACTTGTCCGATCGGCAGCCAGGGAGTCGCGCGGACCAGAAAACAGGTCTCGGACTTGAAAATGTTGCCGACTCCGGCGAGATTGCGCTGATCGAGCAGTGCCTCTCCGACCGGACGGGACGGATCGGCGAGGAGATTGCGCAGCGCCGTGGCGGGATCCCAGTCGGGCCCGAGCAGATCGGGCCCGAGATGGCCGACCACACGCTCCTCCTCACGGGTGCGCAGCAGCTCCAGGACCGGGAGCCGGTAGCCGACCGCGGTCCGTTCCTCGGTGCCGAGAATCGCCCGGATCTGGTGTGTGGGACCGCCGCGCCAACGCTCACCCGGGGCGTACACCTTCCAGGCGCCTTCCATGCCGAGATGTGAGTGGAGGGTGAGCCCGCCCTCGATGCGGGTGAGGAGATGCTTTCCGCGCGGTGTGACGTCCAGGACGGTCCGCCCGGTGAGATCGGCGGTCGCGAATCTGGGCACCCGGAGATCGGACCGGACGAGCGGCCGGCCGGCGAGCGTGATGTGCAGATGTCGGGCGGTCTGCCAGACGGTGTCTCCTTCGGGCATGTCTTCCATGATGCGCGACAGAGTGAGGGCGAAGCGTGGTGTGTACGGGCCGGGCCCCGCGTACGGGCCCGGGCCGGCGCGCGCGTCTCACGCGCGCAGACGCAGGCCTCTGGGAGTGGCGTGGAAGCCCGCCGCCTCCAGGGCGCGGCCCAAGGGCGAGGTCAGCGCGGAGACGCCATTGGTCCGCTCCACCGTGACCGTACCGAGGGCGCCCGCGCGGGCCGCGCCCACCAGGGCCTCGGCGGCGGCCCGGACTGCGGGTTCCTCCGGATCCATGGGCCAGGCCAGCAGTGTCTTTCCGCCGCGCTCCATGTACAGCGTCAGCTCGCCGTCGACGAGGACGACCAGGGAGCCGGCCTTCCTGCCCGGTTTATGACCGGCGCCGTCCGGGGGCTCGGGCCAAGAGAGCGCGGCTCCATAGGCGTTGGCGGGATCGGCGGCGGCCAGGACCACGGCACGGGGCGAGGGATGCGCCTCGGCGCGGTCACGGGCCGTCGCCGCCGCGCGCAGCCGGTCGACCGCGCCGTCCATCGCGAACTGGGCCGCGCCCAGGCCCTCGACCACATAGCCACGGCGGGCCTGTCCGCTGTCCTCGAAGGCGGACAGCACCCGATAGACGGCGGAGAAGCCGCCCTCCACTCCCTCGGCCGCGACAGCGCCTCTGGTGACGACACCATGGCGGTCGAGCAGCGTACGGGCCAGGGCATGGGCGCGATGCGTGGGATCCGGCTCGTGTGCGGGCAGCAGCGACCAGCGTCCGCTCACCGTCGGCGGGCCCGTACGGGACGCGGGTCTGGCCGCGGCCGTGAGTGTGCCGTACCGCCCGCGTGGCACCGGGCGCCGCGCGCGGTGGGCCGTGGAGCCCGCGGTCCGTCCCGAGCCGAGCAGGGAGCGCAGTGGCGCCAGGGTGTCATTGGTGAGCCTGCCCGACCAGGCCAGATCCCAGAGGGCGTCGGCGAGTTGGGGATCGGTCGCGTCCGGGTGGGTGGTGGCACGGATCTGGTCGGCGATCTGCCGGAAGAACAGGCCGTACCCACCCGTCAGCGCGGTCAGGACCGATTCATGGAGGGCGGTCAGCTCCAGCGGATGCGGAGGAGGCAGCAGCAGCGGCGCGGCGTCGGCGGGATAGAGCGATATCCAGCCGTCCTTGCCGGGCAGGGCGCCCGCTCCGGCCCACAGAACCTCGCCGGTGGTGGTCAGTTCGTCCAGCAGTCCCGGCGTGTAGCCGGAGATCCTGGAGGGCAGGACGAGCTTTTCCAGCGCCGACGCCGGGACGGGCGCTCCCTGCAACTGCTCGACGGCGCGGGCGAGTCCGTCGATACCGCGCAGACTGTTGGCGTGCAGATGCTGCCACTGCGGCAGGAACGTGGCGAGCGCGGCGGGCGCCACCGGCTCCAGCTCCTGGCGCAGCGCGGCCAGGGAGCGGCGGCGCAGCCGGCGCAGCACCGTGGCGTCGCACCATTCCTGACCGATGCCGGAGGGATGGAACTCGCCCTGGACGACCCGGGAATCCGCGGCCAGCCGCTGGAGGGCGCCATCGGTGACCGCCGGGCCGAGACCGAAGCGCTCGGCTGCCGTGTTCGAGGTGAACGGGCCGTGCGTACGGGCGTAGCGGGCGAGGAGATCACCCAGCGGATCCTTGACCGGCTCGGTGAACGCCTCGGGGACACCGACCGGCAGGGCCGTGCCCAGGGCGTCCCGCAGCCGTCCCGCGTCTTCGACGGCCGCCCAGTGGTCGGCTCCGCCGATCCTGACCTTGATGGCGCGGCGGGTCCTGGCCAGCTCTGCGGCCCACGCGGGCTCCGCTCCGCGCGCGGCCAACTCCGCGTCGGTGAGCGGTCCGAGGACCCGCAGCGCGTCGGCGACGCCCTCGATGTCCTTGATACGGCGGTCCTCCGTGAGCCACTGGAGCTCCTGCTCCAGCTCCGTGAGCACATCCGGGTCGAGCAGCTCGCGCAGCTCGGCCTGCCCCAGCAGCTCGGCGAGGAGCCGGGAGTCCAGGGACAGCGCGGCGGCCCGCCGCTCCGCGAGAGGCGAGTCTCCTTCGTAGAGGAACTGGGCGACATAGCCGAAGAGCAGGGAGCGGGCGAAGGGCGAGGGCTCGGGCGTGGTGACCTCGATCAGCCGGACCCGGCGGGACTCGATGTCGCCCATCAGCTCCGTGAGGCCTGGAACGTCGAAGACATCCTGGAGGCACTCGCGCACCGCCTCCAGCACGATCGGGAACGAGCCGAATTCGCTCGCCACGTGGAGGAGTTGCGCGGCGCGCTGACGCTGCTGCCACAGTGGGGTCCGCTTGCCAGGGCTGCGGCGCGGAAGCAGCAGCGCCCGTGCCGCGCACTCCCGGAACCGGGAGGCGAAGAGCGCGGAACCGCCCACCTGATCGGTGACGATTCCTCGGATGTCGCCCGCCTCGAAGGCGACGTCCGAGGCTCCAACCGGCGCCTGCTCGCTGTCGAAGGCCGTGCCGAGGGAGTCCGGCTCGCCGTCCAGCAGGTCCATGCCCAGCAGATCGGCGTCGGGGAGGCGCAGCACGATGCCGTCGTCGGCGTGCATGACCTGCGCGTCCATTCCGTACCGCTCGGAGAGCCGGGCGCCCAGCGCCAGTGCCCATGGGGCGTGCACCTGGGCGCCGAACGGCGAGTGGATCACCACCCGCCAGTCGCCCAGCTCGTCGCGGAACCGCTCGACCAGGATCGTCCGGTCGTCGGGGACATGGCCGCAGGCCCGGCGCTGCTCGTCCAGATACGACAGCACATTGCCGGCCGCCCAGGCGTCCAGCCCCGCCGCCAGCAGCCGCAGCCGGGCATCCTCCTCGGAGAGTGAACCGACCTCGCGCAGGAACGCGCCCACCGCACGGCCCAGCTCCAGCGGGCGCCCGAGCTGGTCGCCCTTCCAGAAGGGCAGCCGGCCCGGGGCGCCGGGAGCGGGAGTGACCAGGACCTGGTCACGGGTGATGTCCTCGATCCGCCAAGAGGTCGTACCGAGGGTGAAGACATCGCCCACCCGGGACTCGTACACCATCTCCTCGTCCAGCTCACCGACCCGCCCGCCGCCCTTCTTGGGATCGGCCCCGGCGAGGAAGACACCGAACAGCCCGCGGTCCGGGATGGTGCCGCCCGAGGTGACGGCGAGGCGCTGGGCGCCCGGGCGGCCCGTGACCGTACCGGCGACGCGGTCCCACACCACGCGCGGACGCAGCTCCGCGAAGGCGTCGGAGGGATAGCGCCCGGCGAGCATGTCCAGGACGGCGGTGAAGGCCGACTCGGGCAGTGAGGCGAACGGCGCGGCGCGGCGGGCCAGGGCCAGCAGATCGTCGGCCTGTCTGACATCCAGCGCGACCATGGCGACCAGCTGCTGGGCCAGCACATCCAGCGGATTGGCCGGGATACGCAGCGCCTCGATCGCCCCGCCGCGCATCCGCTCCGTGACCACGGCCGCCTGCACCAGATCGCCGCGGTACTTGGGGAAGACGACACCCGTGGAGACCGCGCCGACCTGATGGCCCGCGCGGCCGACCCGCTGGAGCCCCGAGGCGACCGAGGGCGGTGACTCGACCTGGATGACCAGATCCACCGCTCCCATGTCGATGCCCAGCTCCAGACTGGACGTGGCGACCACGGCGGGCAGCCGGCCTGCCTTCAGGTCCTCCTCGACCTGGGCGCGCTGCTCCTTGGAGACCGAGCCGTGATGGGCACGGGCGAGCAGCGGCGGCGCGCCTCTGGCCGCGCCGGACTGGGCCATGACCTGGGCAGGGGAGTGCGCCTCGGGCAGCGGCACGGCGGCCTCGCCGCCATCGAGCACGGTCCCCGTGGCCCGTTCGTACGCGATCTCGTTGAGCCGGTTGCACAGACGCTCGGCCAGCCGGCGGGAGTTGGCGAAGACGATCGTGGAGCGGTGCGCCTGGATGAGATCGGCGATCCGCTCCTCCACATGCGGCCAGATCGAAGGTCTCTCCGCACCGTCCGTCTCCGAGGCGGGCGAGCCGCCCAGCTCGCCGAGGTCCTCGACCGGGACGACGACGGAGAGGTCGAACTCCTTGGCGGAGGGCGGCTGGACGATCTCCACCCTCCGCTGCGGCGACAGATAGCGGGCGACCTCCTCCACCGGACGCACCGTCGCCGACAGGCCGATCCTGCGCGCGGGGCGCGGCAGCAGCTCGTCGAGCCGCTCCAGGGACAGGGCGAGATGCGCGCCGCGCTTCGTCCCGGCGACCGCATGCACCTCGTCCACGATCACCGTCTCGATCCCGGCGAGCGCGTCCCGCGCCGAGGACGTGAGCATCAGGAACAGCGACTCGGGTGTGGTGATCAGGATGTCCGGCGGTTTCGTGGCCATCGAGCGGCGCTCGGCGGCCGGCGTGTCACCCGAACGGATACCGACCCGCACCTCCGGCTCCGGCAGCCCGCGCCGTACGGACTCCTGCCGGATTCCCGTGAGCGGGCTGCGCAGATTGCGCTCCACATCGACGGCGAGCGCCTTCAGCGGAGACACGTACAGCACCCGGCAGCGCTTCCGGGCCTCGGCGGGCGGCGGGACGGAAGCCAGCCGGTCCAGGGCGGCGAGAAAGGCGGCCAGTGTCTTGCCGGAGCCGGTCGGGGCCACGACCAGCACGTCCGAGCCCTGCTCGATGGCGCGCCAGGCTCCCTCCTGCGCCGCGGTGGGCGCGGAGAAGGCCCCCGTGAACCAGCCGCGGGTCGCGGGGGAGAAGGAGTCGAGCGCGGTCCTTGCCATGTCCCCCATCGTGCACCCACCCACCGACAATCGCCCGGACCTGGGGAAACCGCCCGTGGACGGGCGGCAGAATGGGTGCATGGCGATACGGGAGCAGGCACGGCACTGGCACTATCCCGATCTGCCCGGTGTCGATCTCCTGCGGGCCAGCTACATCGACAAGAGCTTCGCGCGCCACACCCACGAGACCTTTGTGATCGCCGCGATCACGGAGGGCGTGGAGGTCTTCCACCACGGTGGTGCCAACCGGTACGCGGGCCCCGGCGCGCTCGCGCTGGTCAACCCGGAGACGCCGCACACCGGCCGCGCCCAGGGCCCGGAGGGCTGGCGGTACGGAGCCGTCTATCCGGCGGTCGACGTCGTCGCCTCGATCGCCGCGGAGACCACCGAGATCCGCGGCACTCCCGGATTCATGGCTCCCGTCGTGGACGATCCGTACGCCGTGCGCCTCGTCCACCAGGTGCTGCGCGCGGCCGACGAAGGGAACGCATTGGCCGCCGACACTCTGCTGAGGATCGCGGTGACCAGGCTGCTGCGGCTGAACGGCGCTGTCCTCCCGCAGCGGGCGATACGCGGGGCCGGAGCGAGAATCGCGGCACGCGCGCGTGCCGTGCTGGAGGAGCGGATGGCCGATCCGCCGTCCCTGGAGCGGCTCGCGGCCGATCTCGGCACCAGCCCTTTCGCACTGCTGCGGGCCTTCAAGGACACCTATGGCCTGCCTCCGCACACCTGGCTCACGGACGCGCGGGTACGGCGTGCCTGCCGGTTGCTGGACGCCGGTACGGCACCGGCGGAGGCGGCCGTGACCGTCGGCTTCACCGACCAGCCGCATCTCCACCGGCACTTCACCCGGATCGTCGGTGTGCCGCCCGGCGCGTACCGCAAAGAGCGCGCGGACGCGGCCGGGCAAGCCGGCCGGGCCGGATCCGGGCTCAGCGCACCCGCACACGGTCTTGCCACGCAGCCCCGCGACCTTGATGCCGCCGACGAGGGCTCGCGGTGCCTCCCGCCGCGCCGGTCATCGACTGGCCGGAGCGCAAGAACGTACAAGACCGGTCAGGGCCAGGCCTCGTAGCGTTCGGGATGTGTCAGATCAGACAACATCCGCATCCATACCCGAATCCTTGGCCGCGCCGCCCGCGCCCGCCTCCGAGCCGGACCCCGAGCCCAAGCCCGACGCGGCCGTCGTACGTGATGCCCTCGGCGTCGGTGTCGCCGTGGGACTGTCCGGTTTCGCCTTCGGTGTGACCTCGGCGGGCGCGGGCCTCTCCGTCCTGCAGACCTGCGCGCTGAGCCTGCTGGTCTTCACCGGCGCCTCGCAATTCGCCCTGGTGGGTGCGCTCGCGGCGGGCGGCAATCCGCTCACTGCGGCGGCGGGCGCGTTCTTCCTGGGCGTGCGCAACGCCTTCTACGGGCTGCGGCTGTCCCAGTTGCTGCGCCTCCCGGGGCCCGTACGCCCGCTGGCCGCCCAATGGGTGATCGACGAGACCACGGCCGTCGCGCTTGCCCAGCCGACGCGGCGCGGCGCGAGGATCGGCTTCACGGTGACAGGGCTCTCGCTCTATGTGCTGTGGAACCTCACCACCCTGGCCGGTGCCCTGGGCGCGGAAGCCCTGGGCGACACCACCGCGTGGGGACTGGACGCGGCCGGGCCCGCCGTCTTTCTCGCGCTGCTCGCGCCCATGCTCCGTACCGCCACCGAGCGGATGGTCGCGGGCCTCGCGGTTGTCCTGGGGCTGGGCTTTCTGCCGGTGCTGCCCGCAGGAGTTCCGGTGCTCGTCGCGGCCCTGGCCGCGCCCGCCGTCCTCTGGCTCGAAGGACGGCGGCGCGCCGCGCGTGGGACCGATACGGCCGGCCGGAAGGGAGCGGACCGTTGAACATCTGGATCGCGATCGGCGTGACCGCCGTCGGCTGCTATCTCGTCAAGCTGCTCGGGCTGCTGGTCCCTGTCGGCGTGCTGGAACGTCCGCTCGTCCAGCGGCTCGCGGCGCTGCTGCCCGTCGGCCTGCTCGCCGCGCTGACCGCGCAGCAGACCTTCAGCGCGAACGGCGCGCTCGTGCTGGACGCCCGAGGCGCGGGGCTCGCGGCGTCGGCGCTCGCGCTGGTCCTGCGCG
>NZ_FMDK01000274.1 GCF_900091995.1 Streptomyces sp. MnatMP-M17 | reverse complement strand
GACCGGGCACCGTAAGGTCCCGCCGTACGGCATGGCGGGCGGGCGGCCGGGCGCGCTCGGCCGCAACGAGGTGGAGCGCGCGGACGGTACGCTCACGCCGCTGCGAGGCGTCGACTCGGCGGAGCTGGGCCCGGGCGATGTGCTGGTCATGCGCACGCCGGGGGGCGGCGGTTACGGGACGGCGCCCTGACCGCGTCCACCGCTGGTTCGCCCGTGGCGTGTGAGGACGGCGGAGAACTGTCCTGGCCGCGCGGCACGCGGAGCGCTCGGCACGAACCGTACGGGTGTGCCCGGCGCCGCCTGGGCCGCCGCCGGGAGATCCCGTTCCATGACCACCGCGGCCACCGGATAACCGCCGGTGGTCGGATGGTCGGACAGGAACACCACGGGACGGCCGTCCGGAGGCACCTGTACCGCTCCCGTCACCACGCCCTCGCTGGGCAGTTCGTCCCGTACGGCACGCTCCAGCGGCGGGCCCTCCGTGCGCAGCCCGATGCGGTTGCTCGCGGACGAGACGCGGTAGACACGGGTGACCAGGGTGCGCAGCGCCGCCGCGGTGAACCAGCCGTCGCGCGGGCCGAGCCGTATCCGCAGCACCAGTTCGGCCGGCGGAGCGGGCACCGGCGTCCAGTCCACCGGCCCGGGGCGGCCCGTCGAAGGGCCCAGCGGAATGACCTCGCCGTCGCGCAGCGGCGCCGGGCCGAGGCCCGACAGCAGATCCGTGGAGCGGCTGCCGAGCACCGGCTCCACCGCGATCCCGCCGCCGAAGGCCACATAGGCGCGGACACCGCGGACCGCGGGACCGATGTCGAGGACCGCTCCCGCCGGGACCCGTACGGCCGCGCCCCAGGCCACCGGCCGTCCGTCGACGGACACGGCGCACGGCGCGCCCGTCACCGCCACGACCACCGGACAGCGCGGCCGTACCGCACAGCCGTCGAGCGTAGTCTCCAGCGCCGCCGCGCCCGCGGGATTGCCCACCAGCCGGTTGACCAGCCGCAGCGCGGGCAGATCGAGGGCGCCGGAGCGCGGCACGCCCAGATGGGCGTGTCCGTACCGTCCGGAGTCCTGCACCGTGGTCAGCGCACCGGCGCGGACGACCGCGAAGGCCCGGTCGGTCATCGGGCCGTGCCTTCGTTGTCTGCGTCGCTTTTGGTGTGCTCGTTCACCGGCGTGAACCGTACCCGTGCGCCGGGCGTGAGCAGCGCGGCGGGCGTGCGCGCCGGATCCCACAGGACGCCGTCCGTCGTTCCGATGAGCTGCCAGCCCCCTGGGGAGGCGCGCGGATACACACCGGTGTACGGGCCCGCGAGCGCGACAGAGCCCGCGGGCACTGCCGTACGCGGAGTGGCTCTGCGCGGTACGGCGTACCGCTCGCCGAGCCCGGTCAGATAGCCGAAGCCGGGCGCGAACCCGCAGAAGGCGACACGGAATTCGGCCGTCGAGTGGATCCGTACGACTTCCTCCTCCCGCACTCCCCACAGCGCCGCGACCTCGGCCAGATCGGGACCGTCGTAACGGACGGGCAGTTCGACGGTGTTCGTCACACCGGCGCGCGCCGGCGCGATCTCCCAGCCGGCGAGCCCTGCGGCGAAACCGGCCGGATCGTCAAGACCGTCCAGCAGTACGGTCCGCGCGGCGGGCACGATCTCCCCGACCGGCGGCAGCGTGCCCTCGGCGCGGCGGCGCAGCAGCTCGGCGTGGAGCGCGGCGGTCTCCTCGCCGTCGGCCAGCTCGACCAGCAGCGCCCGGTCGCCGACCGGCAGCGTTCTCATACGAAGGCCTCCACCCGCACGCCCGCGGCCTCCAGTTGACCGCGGACGCGACGGGCGAGATCGACGGCGCCCGGGGTGTCGCCGTGCACACAGAGCGAGCGGGCACGGACGGCGACGGACTGCCCGCACCGGGAGGTCAGCACCCCGAACCGGGCCATGGAGACGGACCGTTCCACCACGGCCGCCGGATCCGTGATCACCGCGCCGTCCTCGCCGCGCGGCACCAGCGTGCCCTCCGGCGTGTACGCGCGGTCGGCGAACGCCTCGGTGACGACGGGCAGTCCGGCCTTCTCCGCGTGCTGATGCAGCCGCGAGCCCGGCAGTCCGAGCAGCGGCAGCCGCTCACCGGTCAGCAGGACGCCCTCCACGACGGCCTCGGCCTGCTCCTCGTCGCGCACCACCCGGTTGTAGAGCGCGCCATGCGGTTTGACATAGGCGACCCGGGCGCCCGCCGCCCTCGCGAACACCTCCAGCGCGCCGATCTGATAGGCGATCTCGGCGGCCAGCTCGTCCGGCGGCACATCCATGGACCGCCGGCCGAAGCCGGCCAGATCGCGGTACGAGACCTGGGCGCCGATCCGTACTCCGCGCTCGGCGGCCCAGGCGCAGACCCGCCGCATGGTGACCGCGTCCCCGGCATGGAAGCCGCAGGCCACATTGGCGCTGGTGACGACGGAGAGCAGTTGCTCGTCCTCCGTCAGCCGCCAGCGGCCGAAGCCTTCGCCGAGGTCGGCGTTGAGATCGATGGACGCCCAGGTCATGGAGTCACCTTCCGATCGGATCGGGTCAGAGCAGTTCGCGGCCACGTGTCTCGGGCAGCCCGAGCAGCGCGAGTACCGCGAGACCGTAACCGACGGAGCCGAAGACCAGCGCGCCGCCGACTCCCCAGCTCGTGGCCAGAAAGCCCACCAGCGTGGGGAAGACCGCGCCGACGGCACGGCCGGTGTTGTATGTGAATCCCTGGCCCGTACCGCGTACCGCCGTCGGGTACAGCTCACTGAGGAACGAGCCGAAGCCGCTGAAAATGGCCGACATGCAGAAGCCGAGCGGGAATCCGAGAAGGAGCAGCAGCCAGTCGGCCGTGTCCGGGATATTCACATAGGTGAGGATCGCGAGAGCGGAGAGCACCGCGAAGATCGCGACATTCTTCTTCCTGCCGAGCCGGTCGGTGAGATAGCCGCCGGTCAGATAGCCGGTGAAGGCCCCGGTGATCAGGAAGGTGAGATAGCCGCCGGTACCGATGACGGTCAGGCCCCGGTCCGACTTGAGATAGGTCGGGACCCAGGTGGCGAGCGTGTAGTAACCGCCCTGGACGCCCGTGGACAGCAGCGTCGCGAAGAAGGTGGTACGGAGCAGGTCGCCGCGGAAGATGGCGGTGAACGAGCCCTTCTCCGTGCTGGTCCTGCGCTGTTCGGCCGCCGCCGGCGCGTCACTGACGTTCCGTCGTACGTACACGATCAGCAGGGCGGGCAGCGCGCCCGTCCAGAACATCACGCGCCAGGCGGTGTCCGCGTCGAGGAACTGGAACACCAGCGTGTAGACGATGACGGCGAGTGCCCAGCCGGCCGCCCAGGCGCTCTGGACGGCGCCGAGCGTACGGCCGCGGTGTTTCCCGGAGACGTACTCCGCGACCAGGATCGCGCCGACGGCCCACTCGCCGCCGAAACCGAGGCCCTGGAGGGCGCGGAAGACCAGCAGGGTCTCGTAGTTGGGCGCGAATCCGCAGAGCACCGTGAAGACCGCGTAGGTGATGACAGTGATCATCAGGGCCCGTACCCGGCCGATGCGGTCGGCGAGCACTCCGGCGATCGCTCCGCCCACGGCGGAGACGACCAGGGTGACGGTGGTGAGAAGTCCGGTCTGGCCGCTGTCGAGACTGAAGTAGGCGGCGATCGCCACCATGCTCAGCGGCAGGGTGAAGAAGTCGTAGGAGTCGAGGCCGTAGCCGCCGAACGCGCCCGCGAACGCGCGGCGCCCTTGCGGCCCAAGGGCCCGCAGCCAGGCTAATGCGCGGGTGTCCTCGGGGAGTTCGTCCTTGGTCGGACGTGCTTGGGCCGTGCTCATCTGCACCTCGCAGGAGGGTGAGTGTGCTGGGACCGTGAGCTGATTTGACGGTAGGGGATCGTTCAACGATCCGACAAGAGTTTTGTTGTTTCGTTCTTGCTTCTACGATGAGTCCTGTACGCGAACGGACATCAGGGAGAGGCTGCTGTGGGGACGACGGGCGGGGCCGAACTCGGCGAACTGGCGGACGACCGACCGCTGCTGGGCCGTACCAGTACGGCGGAGCGGGTCGCGGACATCCTGCGTACCCGTATCGCGGAGGGATACTTCCAGCCGGGCGAGCGCCTCTCGGAGGAGACCATCGGCAAGGCGCTCGCCGTCTCGCGCAATACGCTGCGCGAGGCGTTCCGGCTGCTCACGCACGAGCGGCTGCTCGTCCATGAACTCAACCGCGGAGTCTTCGTACGGGTGCTCGCGGTCGAGGACGTCGAGGACATCTACCGCACCCGCCGGCTGATCGAATGCGCCGTCGTGCGAGGGCTCGACGGGCCGCCGTTCCCGGTGGGCGGACTGGAGAAGGCGGTCTCCCAGGGTGAGCGGGCCGCCGAGGAAGGGATCTGGAAGGGCGTCTCGACGGCGAACATCCACTTCCACCGGGAGCTGGTCGCGCTGGCGGGCAGCGCGCGCACCGACGAACTGATGCGCGGAGTCCTGGCCGAACTGCGGCTCGCCTTCCATGTGGTGGACGATCCGCGCGGACTGCACGAGCCGTATCTCCTGCGGAACCGGCAGCTTCTGGAGTCGCTCAAGTCGGGCGACCAGGACGGGACGGAGCGGATGCTCGCGGAGTATCTGGACGACTCCCGCGAGCGGCTCGTGGAGGTGTACGCGGGAGCCGTGGCGGACGAAACGGCGCCTTAGCGGCGGCCCGGCGGCGCAGGAGCGGCGCTCCTGTGGTGCCTCGTGCGGCCGGTTGCGCGGCGGTCGCTTCCGCACTGTTTCGACCGATGTCAGTGCGAGGACCTAATCTGTGCACCGTGACTTCGCCTGCCTCG
>NZ_FMDK01000124.1 GCF_900091995.1 Streptomyces sp. MnatMP-M17 | reverse complement strand
GCGGCCCGGGCTCCACCGGCTGGGGCAACGCCGCCGCCATCACCGCCAATACACCGGCACTGATCGTGACGCCGGAGGGCGGTCCGGCCGGCTTCTACGCCAACTGGTGGAACCAGGGCCGGTACGGTGCTCCCGCCTGGGAGACCTTCCATCTGACCGAGGTCCGCCGCATCCTGGAACAGCAGCTACGGGCCAACGACCGGCGCGCCGTGGCCGGGCTGTCCATGGGCGGGCACGGCGCGCTGTACTACGCGGCCCGGTATCCGACGCTCTTCCGCGCCGCCGCGTCCTTCAGCGGACTCGTCAACACGGCGCGTTATACGACCGGCATCCAGAACATCGTCAGAGGTCAGGGACTCCAACCGCTCGATCTGTGGGGCGATCCCACCGCCCAGGCGGCCCTCTGGCGGGAACACAACGCGTACGAGCTCATCTCGCGCCTCCCTCGCGGCTTTCCCGTTTACGTCAGCAGTGGCAACGGCCTGCCGGGCCCGTTCGACGCGCCGGACCGTACTCCCGACGCCCTGGAGGCGGTGCTCGACCTGATGGCCGGCGACTACATAGCCCGTGCGCAGGCCCTCGGTCTGAGTGTCACCGCCGACCGCTACGGTCCCGGTACCCACACCTGGCCGTACTGGGAACGTTCCCTCACCCGCTCGCTCCCGATGCTCGCCGCCGCCATCGGCGCGACCTGACGGGCCTCGGCCGAGCGCAGGGCGCGGGACCACAAGGCACAGGGCGCCCGCACGGACCGCGACGGCCGCCGGCCCCCGTCTGTCCTCCGCGCCTCTCCGTCAGGCCCTTTCAGCCTTCGCTCAGCACCTCCGCCAAGGCCGCCGCCGGATCGTGGGCGGCTGGGCCGGCCGGGGCCCAGCGGCCGTGTTCCTTTCGGTAGGGCCACCAGCGTCCGTCGTGTCCGTACCGCAGTTGTGCCGACGCGTCGGCGACGGACCAGCGGCCCGCGCCCAGGGCCCGTAGCCGTGGCCCGGCTCCGTCCTCCCAGGCGGTGGCGAGAGCGGCTTCCGCACGCGCGAGGGCCTCCGGCTCCGGTGTCCACTCGTCCTCCAGTACGGCGAGGGCCGCCGCGCCTCCGAGGCGCCAGGCGCGTACGGCGAGGTCCAGTTCCGCGCGCCGCCGACCGGTGCCGACGGCGAGCCGCGTCAGCAGACGGGTGTCGGACGTCGCTGCCGCGAGCCGGACACCGTCCTGACGGAGCGTCAATTCATCCTCCAGCGGCTGCTGTCCATGATCGGGCGCGAGCGCGTCGGAGAGCATGCGCAGCGCCCGTGCCGCCGCGTCCGCGGCCAGGAGTTCCAGCGCGTCCACATCCACTTTGGGCGATGCGTCGGTCCCGGACGAGGCGTCGGCGACCGACGGCTCGGTCCCGGTGTCAAGGGCCGGAGGCTGCCCCGGCTCCCGTGGTAGCGGCGGAGGAGCGGGCAGCGGCGGCAGAATGTCCCGTGCCGCGAAGGCCGTCACGGCGGGCACGCCCACCGCGTCGGCGGCCGTCTCCTCCGTATCCGGCACCGCCTCCGTCTCCGTCTCCGCCTTCGTACCGACGGCCCGCGAGGCCCGCGCGACACTGCGCACATGCAGCTCGTCGAGGAGCCGGCGCTCGCTCCTGCCGCGAATCAGCAGCAGCACGAACGGATCCTGGTCCAGCAGTCCGGCCATCTGATAGCAGAGCGCCGCCGTATGCGTGCAGTGGTCCCATGCCTCGCAGCCGCACTCCGGTTCCAACTCACCGATGCCCGGCAGCAGTTCGACTCCTGCCGCCGCCGCGTCCTCGACCAGGTGCGGTGGCATCTCCCGGTCCAGCAGCGCCGCGATATGGCCCGCCCGGTCCACCGCCATGTCCAGGAAGCGGTCCCATTCCTCCTCGCTCAGCCGCTGCAACAGCACATCACTGCGGTATGGGGTGCCGTCCCGGTCCTGTACGACCGCGGTGATCCTGCCCGGCCGTACGGTCACGGCACCCACCGCGCCCCCGCGGGCGTGTCTGCGTCCCTTCGCCAGTGGCGCGCCGTCGAGCGCGGTCTCCTCCAGCGCCTTCAGCCAGGCCCTGCCCCACCAGGTATGGGCGAAACCGCGGCCAGGCGCGGGTGCCTGAGCGGCGAAGGTGCGCTCGATGTCACCCTCGCCTGCCCGGCTGTCCCGACCGCCCTGACTGCCGCCGCCATCCCGGCCACCCTGGCCGTCCCGGCTTTCCCTGCCGTCCCGGCCGCCCCTGCCGTCCGTACCGTCCGTGCCGCTCATCGCGCGCTCCCTCGCAGCTCCACCAGATCCGCCAGCTCGGCGTCGGTCAGTTCGGTCAGGGCCGCCTCGCCGGAACCGAGCACCGAGTCGGCCAGCGCCAGCTTGCGGGCGAGCATGTCGGCGATCCGGTCCTCGATCGTGCCTTCGGTGATCATCCGGTGCACCTGTACGGGCCGGTCCTGCCCGATGCGGTACGCGCGGTCCGTCGCCTGCGCCTCCACTGCGGGATTCCACCAGCGGTCGAAGTGGACGACATGCTCGGCCCTGGTGAGATTGAGCCCGGTGCCCGCCGCCTTCAACGACAGCAGGAAGACCGGCACTTCACCGTTCTGGAAGCGGTCCACCATCGCCTCACGCTGGGGAACCGGTGTGCCGCCGTGCAGAAACTGCGTGGGCACACCGCGCGCCGCGAGATGCTGTTCGAGCAGCCGCGCCATCTGTACGTACTGCGTGAAGACCAGTACACTCGCGCCCTCGGCCAGGATGGTGCCGAGCAGTTCGTCCAGCAGATCCAGCTTTCCCGAGCGGTCAGCGATACGCGGCCGGTCCTCCTTGAGGAACTGCGCCGGGTGGTTGCAGATCTGCTTGAGTCCGGTCAGCAGCTTGACGATCAGCCCGCGCCGCTCCATGCCGTCCGCCTCCGCGATCGCCGCGAGAGTCTCCCGTACGAGCGCCTTGTACAGCCCGGCCTGCTCGGCGGTGAGGGAGACGGCCCGGTCGGTCTCGGTCTTGGGCGGCAGCTCCGGCGCGATGCCCGGGTCGGACTTGCGCCGGCGCAGCAGGAACGGCCGTACGAGCGCGGCGAGCCGCTCGGCCGCCGCCGGATCGTCACCGCTCTCCACCGAGCGCGCGTACTGCGTACGGAAGGTGCCAAGGCGGCCGAGCAGCCCGGGAGTCGTCCAGTCGAGGATCGCCCACAGCTCGGAGAGATTGTTCTCCACGGGAGTGCCGGAGAGCGCGACTCTCGCTCTGGCGCCGATCGTACGCAGCGCTCTGGCGGTGGCCGAGTACGGATTCTTGATGTGCTGCGCCTCGTCGGCGACGACCATGCCCCAGTCGGCACCGGCGAGCCGGGCCGCGTCCAGCCGCATCGTGCCGTACGTGGTGAGCACGAACTCGCCTGCTTCCAGGGCCTCCAGGTCACGCGTGGTGCCGTGGAAGCGCCGTACGGGCGTGCCGGGCGCGAACCGTTCGATCTCGCGCTGCCAGTTGCCCATCAGCGAGGCCGGACAGACGACCAGAGTCGGGCCGGCGGCCGAGGCGTCGGTCTGCCGGTGCAGATGGAGTGCGATAAGAGTGATCGTCTTGCCGAGACCCATGTCGTCGGCGAGACAGCCGCCGAGACCGAGTGAGGTCATACGGTGCAGCCAATTGAGGCCTCGGAGCTGATAGTCGCGCAGAGTCGCGGCGAGCGCCGCGGGCGGGCCGATCCGCTGTTCGTCGCCGTCCGCCCGCTCGGGATCGGCGAGACGGTCGCGCAGCCGGGCGAGCCAGCCGGTGGCCGCCACCTCGACGCGGCGGCCCTCGATCTCGGTGGAGCCGGTCAGTACGGCGCCGAGGGCGTCGAGCGGTGTGATCTTGCGGTCCTGGCTCTCCCGGGCGCGCCGGGCCTCCATGGGATCGATGAGCACCCACTGCCCGCGCAGCCGGACCACGGGACGGCTGGCCTCGGCGAGTTGGTCCAGCTCGGCACGGGTGAGCCGCTGATCGACCAGTGCGAAGAGCCAGTTGAAGGAGAGCAGTGCGTCGGCCGAGAGGAAGGCGGGCAGATCGGTACCGGTACGGTACGGGCCGCTCCGGTCGTCCTGGTCGCCCTCCTTCGGATCCTGCTCCTGGTGGTCGGCGCGGTCGGCGTGGCCCTCCTCCGCCTGGCCGCCCGGGCCGATGACCGCGCGTGCCGTCAGCGTGCGGGCCAGTTCCTTGGGCCAGTGCACCTGGACGCCGGTCGCGGCGAGCGCCGTCGACGCCTCGCCCAGCAGGTCGGTGATGTCCTCGTCCGCGAGTTCGATGGCGTCCGGCACGGCGGCCGAGAGCAGCGGTGTGAGCGGCGGCCAGGCGCGGGCGGCACGGCGCAGGGCGAGCAGGGCGTCCATCCGGGCGCGCGGGCCGAAGGCCGTACCGGTGGATCCCGTACCCGACCATACGGCGGTTGCGTCGGCGACAACCGTGGGATCGCTGACGCTGTGCATCTGGAGCACGGCGCGGAAGGCGAGGCCTGCCTCGGCCGTTTCAACGGCGTCCACGCCCACACCCACACCAGCACCCGCACCCGCACCAGCACCCGCACCCGCACCCGCACCCACACCGGCACCGGCACCGGGATCCGCGTCCGGCACGCGCACTCGGGCGTCCGTGAGGCCGGGCAGTTCGACGCGGAGGGAGAGCCGTACGCCCGCGTCATGGCCGGCGGCCACATCGGCCGCCCAGCGGCGCAGCTCGGGGAACCGGTTCGCCGGCATCGCGGCGAAAGCGGGCCCTGCGGCCGCGAGTTCAGCGGCGGGTGTCCTGGGCAGCCCGTCGACGACCGCGTCGAGAAAGTCCCGCAACAGCCATTCGGGCGCGGGCAGAAGAAGCGGTCCCGGTGATGCCGTAGCGAGCGGGACAGCATGGGCGGAGGGCGGCATCGAAGCGGCGAGCGTGCGGATCCGCTCCAGATCCTCCGAGGTCAGCGGCCCGGCCCGCCACGCGTCATGGTCCGTACCGGTGAGACCGGGCAACAGCCTTCCACGGGCCGCGAGTTGCAGAGCCAGCAGAGCGGCGGCGCCCCAGAAAGCCGTCGACGGCGAGGCGTCCGCGCACATACGCGCCCTGGTCAGCAGCGGAAGAGCGGCTGATACGGGCATCAGGAGCGCTCCGACCGTGAGAGGGTGGCCATCGGTGTCGACGACAGCCAGCTCCTCCACGGAGCCCGGTGCGGACGGCGGCTCCGCGCCGTCGGGGTGCCAGTGGGCGATCCGGCCGGTGCGGGCCGGGTCCGCGGGAAGAAAGACCGTGGAGCAGCGGGCGAGTTCGGAGATCCGGGAGGGCGTTGCCGCGGGGAGCCTGTGCACAGCGAAGACGCATTCCTCAAGTTTGACTACTGCGGGTCGGAGCCGCCGAGGGTACCTCACCGCGAAGCCACGCGGGAGCGGCGCCACCGTGACCTGACTCACGCCTGGTCGACAGGGTGTAGCCAGCACCACCGTCGACCCCCTGGCAGCCTCCACCTTTTCCGGGTGGTGGCCTCATGGCCGCAGGCGTTCCCTCCCCGTACGTTTCAAGAGGTCAGCGCAGTCTGCGCGACTTTTCCCCACTGGACATCGGCCTACAGACCGGAGACCGACATGCCCCAAGCCGCCATCGCCCCCATCGCGGAGCCCATACCCGACCCCGTCGTCGGCCGCGCGGGCGGCAGCGACTTCGCGCCCTTGCTGCGGACGGTGAGGGAGCAGGGCCTGCTGGAGCGCCGGGTCGCCTGGTACGCCCGGGGCATCACTGTCAATTTCCTCTTTCTGGGCGCGATCATCACAGGAATGGCGCTTCTCGGCCCGTCCTGGTGGACACTGCTTCTCGCACCGCTGCTGGCCGTCGTATCGGCACGGATGGCGTTCGTCGGCCATGACGCGGGACACTCCCAGATCACCGCCGACCGTGGCAGGGGCCGGCTGGTGCAGCTCGTCCATGCCAATCTGCTGCTCGGCATGAGCCAGGAGTGGTGGAACGACAAGCACAACAGGCACCATGCCAACCCCAACCACATCGACAAGGACCCGGATGTCGCCGCCGACATCCTCGTCTTCACGCAGCACCAGACGGCCGGCCGCTCCGGTCTGCGCCGCTGGCTGACCTGTCACCAGGCCTGGCTGTTCTTCCCGCTCACCACACTGGAGGGCATCGCCCTCAAGGTGTACGGCTTCCGGGCCGTCTTCTCCGGATCCTCCGGGCCGGAGGACGACGGCATGCCGACCCGTAAGCGTGTGGTGGAAGGCCTGCTGCTCACGGCCCATGTCGTCGCTTATGTCACGCTGCTGCTGACCACCATGACCGTCGGCCAGGCCGTCGTGTTCGCGCTGATCCACCAGATGCTTCTCGGTCTCCATCTGGGGATGGCGTTCGCGCCCAACCACAAGGGCATGGAGATGCCCGACGCCGGGAACGGCGAGGGCTGGGGCCATCTGCGCCGGCAGGTCCTCACCTCGCGCAATGTACGGGGCGGCATGCTCACGGACTGGTTCCTGGGCGGGCTGAACTACCAGATCGAGCACCATCTCTTCCCGAGCATGCCCCGTCCTCATCTCAGGCTCGCCCAGCCCTTGGTCCGTGCGCACTGCCTCGCGCTGGGCGTTCCGTACACCGAGACCGGGCTCGTCGAGTCATACCGGCAGGCGCTCAGCCATATGCACCACGTCGGCGAACCGCTGCGCTCGGACGCATAGTGGAACTGGCGGAGCCCGGCGTGCGTTCACCGAGCAGAAGCGGCCTGTGCCGCGAAGGAGGCGTCGATGTCGACAAGGACGAAGATCGTCATTGGGGGAGTGGCCGTAGGCCTTCTTCTGATGCCGCTGATCGGATTCTGGTTCTCGCTGCTGGTGGTGCTCGGAGTGCCTACCGCCGCGTATCTGATGCTGGACCCGTCGCAGCGCCGCAGGCTGCGCAGGATCAGCCGTAAAGAGATAGGCCGCTGAGCCGACGGGACGCGGCGCGATGACGACGGCCCGACGGGGTACGAGGAGGGCCTGACCGTGCGAGCGGTCAGGCCGGACGTACGGCCATCTTGTCGAGCGCGGTGAGCAGCGCGGGAAGTTCGGTGCCACGACCGACCGGCAGGATCTCGCCCGGCTCCTCGTCCAGCAGGATGAACGCCATGTCGTCGGTCCTGGCGACGAACGACCAGCCGGGGCCGTCGGCGCGCAGTGTTCTGGCCTCGCCCGGGGCGAAGCTGGAGCGGACCCGGCCGAGCGGCGGAGCCGTTTCGACGTAGGAGTGCAGCTCTTTCAGCACGCGTCGCACTCCCTGATGCGAGGGTCCCGTGGATTCCGGGCCGCTGTCCTTGGTGTCGGCGGCGTGGGTGTCAGTGGCGGAGTCCATGGCCACCGCTCCGGCGAGCCGCTCCCGCCATAC
>NZ_FMDK01000414.1 GCF_900091995.1 Streptomyces sp. MnatMP-M17 | reverse complement strand
GGTACGTACGCTGCTGCGCCGCACCCGGCGTTCCGCCGGCCCGGCGCCGACTCCCGGCTCCGGGCCGGCCTCCGGCTCCGGGCCGGCCCACGCCACTGGCCTCGCGCCCGCCGCTGTTGAGGACGAGGTGCTGTCGGTGGGCACGCTCACGGTCGATCCGGCCCGGCACGAGGTGTCGGTCGGCGGGCTGCCGGTCGTGTGCACGCCAGGCGAGTTCCGTATCCTCGCCGCGATGGCGACGGAGCCCGACCGGGTCTTCACACGGCAGCGGCTCCTGGAGGAACTGCACGGCTTCGACAAGTACATCAGCGACCGCACCGTCGATGTGCACATCATGCATCTGCGCAAGAAGATCGAGCGCGCTCCGAGGCGGCCGGTACGGCTGCTCACCGTTTTCGGCGTCGGCTACAAGCTGACGGATCCGGCGAAGAACGTGCGCCGTGCGTCGTCCTGACGAGCGGCGGCGGGTGGGGCGGGGACGCTTGCGGCTGCCGCTCCGTAAGAGCCTGCTCGGCCGGCTGCTGACCGTGTCGGTGCTGGTGGCCTCGTGCTCGGTCGCCGCCACCGCCTGGCTCGCGGTGCAGACGACCTCCGGCGCGATCCGTCAGCAGCAGGGACAGAACCTCAGCTCCGACGCCAAGATCTACAACACCCTGCTGGGCTACGCGGCCACCCATCCCGGCTGGGAGGGCGTCGGCGGCACCGTACGAGAACTGGCCCGGCAGTCCCAGCGCCGGATCGCGCTGACCACTCAGGACCGACGGCTGCTCTTCGACTCCCTGAGTGACTCCTCCAGCGGCTCTTCCGCCAGCTCTTCCGGCAGTGCGTCCAACGGCAGTTCGTCCGGCAAATCCTCCGGCAACTCTTCCGGCACTTCGTCCGCCGCTCCGCTGCCGGCGCAGGCCTCGGCGGTCGTGGACCCGCTGTCCGTCGACACCGTACTGGTGCCCGATGCCACCTCCGCCGGCGCGGACCGTGTCGATCCGCGCGCCGTAGGGCCGTTCCTGCTGCCCGCGAAGGAACGTGCCGATCTGCGGCAGTCCACCGCAAGGAGCGTGGAGTGCCTCAACAGAGTGGGCATCGCCGCGGACATCGTGGAGAGCCCGAGCGGCCGGCCTCGTGTCCAGTTCGTGAGCAACGACAGCAACGACACCGACCGCTCCATGGAACTCAAGTGCCTGGCAAGCGAGTCGGCCGCGCCCACCACGACCGAGAAGAAGGCCCTCCACGCGCTCAATCAACTGGCCGACGCCTGTCTGAAACGCCAGGGACGCACGGGCGTGAAACTGAATCTGGACCTGTCCTGGGACCGCGGATGGGATCGCGGACACGGGCAGGAGCCCACGGACTCCGACCTGCCGGCCGTGCGTCCGGCGACCGAGGCCGACATCCGCGAAGCCACCATCGGAAAGGCGAAGGCGGCCGAAGCGGCACGGGCATCCGAAGCGGCACGGGCGGCCGACGAGAAAGCGGCTGCGGCAGGTCCGTCCGCCGAACGCCTGCCCGCAGCCCGCGACAGCGGATACGACCGGGCCATCGCCTCCTGCGTCGGCAGCGCCCGCCGCGAACAGCTCACGGCCTATGTCGCCGCGCCCGCACTGCTGTTCATCGACGATCCCGGCGCCGTCAGCGTGCCCGGGTTCGATCTCTCACCGGCGAACACCGCACGCATCGTCGGCGTCACGGCCCTCGTCCTCGCCCTCACCGTCGGCGCCTCGGTGATCGCCGGAGCCCGGCTCGTACGCCCGTTGCACGCGCTGACCGGCGCGGCACAGCGGATGCGGGACGGCCTGGACTCGGCGCCCGTGCCGGTCGGCCCGGACAACGAGATCGGACGGCTGGCGGCGGCCTTCAACGACATGGCCGTACACCGCGCCCGGCTTGAGGAGCAGCGCAAGGTGATGGTCAGCGATGTCGCCCACGAGCTGCGTACTCCGCTGAGCAATATCCGTGGCTGGCTGGAGGCGGCACAGGACGGTCTGGCCGAGCCGGATCCGGCGTTCGTCTCCTCGCTCCTCGAAGAAGCGGTGCAGCTTCAGCACATCATCGACGATCTGCAGGACCTGGGCGCGGCCGACGCGGGCGCGCTGCGCCTGCACCTGGAGCCGGTGTACGTCGCCGACCTCCTCGGCCAGGTCGCCGCGGCGCACCAGGGCCTGGCAGAGACCGCGGGGGTCACGCTGGCGGTCTCCGCGGAGGCGCCGGAGGCGCCGGATACGGTCGATGACGTCGATACCGGTCGGCCGACGCTGTACGCGGATCCGGTCCGGCTGCGTCAGGCCGTCAGCAACCTGGTCTCCAACGCCGTACGCCACACACCGCCCGGTGGCACGGTGACGCTGCGCTCGTACGTCACCGATTCCGGCGATGAGGTGGTCGTGGAGGTGTCCGACACCGGCAGCGGTATCCCGGCGGACGACGTCCCGCACGTGTTCGACCGCTTCTGGCGGGCGGAGAAGTCCCGTAACCGGAGCACCGGCGGCAGCGGTCTCGGTCTGGCGATCGTCCTCAAGTTGGCAGAGGCCCACGGTGGAACGGCGAGCGTGGTGAGCACCGAGGGACAGGGCTCGGTCTTCACCTTGCGGCTGCCGGCCGCGCCGTCAGCCGAGGAGGCCGGAGAGACACAGGAGACCGGACAGACCGGACAGACCGGAGAGAAGACCCAGGAGACCGGCGGCACCACCGCACGGGCCTGATGCGATGACCATGGCGTCCTGACAGCTTCTTCACAAGCGGTCGCCAGTCTTGGGTCCTGCCCGGAACCTGGTGCGACTCGGCATCCAGGTACCACCAAGGCCGGGCTGGAACTGGAGCCATACATGTCCCGCCATTACCGTCTGCGTTTCGCGGTTCTGACCGCCGTCGCGGCCGGCGCGATGCTCGTCCCGGTCTCCGCGGCCGTCGCCGCCGACCAGACCTCGGCGCCGTCCGCGGCGCCGTCCGAAAAGCCGACTCCGGCCGACAAGGCCACCGATCCGAAGAGGGCCGCGGCCGAGAAGGCCGAAGCCGTCAAGAGGGGCGAGATCTCGAAGGACTCCTCGCCCGAGGAGATCAGGAAAGCCCAAGAAGCGCTGAAGGCCGAAGCCGCCAAGAGGGCCTCGGCCGCGGAGAACGCGCCGCGCGGCGGCGTTGCCGCGGGCGAAGCTCCGGCCGACAACACCGGCACCGCCACTCTCGCGGGCCCGGCCGCCGGTGCTCTGCTGCTCGCGGGCGCCGGCACCTTCGTACTGCGCCGCCGCTCCGCCGCGCGCCACGACGGCTGAGACCCGGCACAACATTCGGCACAACGGTGGCGCCGCTCTTCGCCGGGCGGCGCCATCGCGTATTCGCCCGGTCCGGTCCCTGCTCTGGAGCCCGCTGTGTCCTCTGCGTACCATCCGGTACGGCGCCTCGGCACCGTACCGGCCCGTCGCCGCCTCGCCCTCGCCGTACCCGCGGTCCTCGTATCAGCGGCCCTCGCCGTGCTCGCCGGCTGCTCGTCCGCCACCGGCACGGCCGCTGACCAGGCATCCTCTGCCTCATCGGCCGCCGTCGGCACCGCCGCGTCCGGCACTCACCCGACCGGCGCTCCGGAGGCCGGGCGGCCCGCAGCGCCCGTCGAGATCGCCATTCCCTCGATCGGGGTCACCAGTCCGCTGATGGAGCTCGGTCTCAACGCGGACGAAACCGTCGAGGTCCCGCCGGCCGAGAAGGGCATGACCGCGGGCTGGTACACCGGCGGTTCCGTGCCCGGTGAAGCCGGTGCCGCCGTCATCATCGGCCACAACGACACCCGCTTCGGCAAGGCCGTCTTCCACGACCTCAAGAAGATCGCCAAGGGCGCGGAGATCACCGTCACCGACGACCGTGGAGAATCGGCACGCTTCACCGTCACGGGCACCGAGAGCGTCAGCAAGGATTCCTTCCCGACCGAGAAGGTCTACGGCCCGACCGATGAGCACGCCCTGCGACTGATCACCTGCGACGGCGACTTCGACGCCCAGGGCCATCCGGTGAACAACCTCATCGTCTACGCGACACTGGACTGACGCCCGTACCCGTACGAGGGCCGTGCCGTACGACGCCCGTACCGTACGAGGGCCGTGCCGTTGGTCAGGCAGGCTGGGTGCCGAGCATCTCGGATGCTTTCTGGAGCGAGGTGAGGGCGGGCGCGGGCGCGGCGGCCTCGGGAACACCGCGGCAGGTGAAGCCGAGGAGAGTCATGGCCCGGACGACCTCGCCCGCGCTGAAGTCACGGCGGTCCTGGCGGGTGATGACCTGGCCCACCTGCTTGACGGGGTAATGGCGGCGGCCGATGATCACGGACTCGCCCACGACCGGCTCGGGCTTGACGGCCTTCATCGACGCCAGCACGTCGTTCTTGGTCAGGTCGAACGGGAATCGGGCGATGACGCAGCGCATGATGCCTCACAGAGGGAAGAAGGGAACGTCCGGGTCGGCTCGGCCGGCTTCCGGAACACGCGTGTTCCGGGCCGCCTTCCAGGCAGCCGCGTCGAAGGTGGACCAAACGAAAGACCCTAGGCCGTCGCGCCGAAGCCGGACCGACGCGCGGGCGTGCGCCCGCGCGCGGAACCGGTGCGGCGGCGGCCTCGGGAGCCCGAGGTGCCGCGCTTGGG
>NZ_FMDK01000497.1 GCF_900091995.1 Streptomyces sp. MnatMP-M17 | reverse complement strand
CCCCCGCAGCACCGTCCGACGCATCATCCGCGACCGGCGCGCCGTCCACGACCGGATCCGGCGTCACCGTCACCGTCATCCATCCCCCCACCGACCCACTCGCCCCGGAGGTAAGCGCCTGATGGCCGCACGCGCCGAAAGCACCGTTCTCGCCGGCGCCCGGGTGGTACTGCCCACCGGGACCGTGGAGGGCGGGCGGGTGATCGTCGAGGGACGCCGGATCGTGGGCGCCGCACCGGACGACGCCGCCGTCCTCGATCTGTCAGGACACTGGCTGGTTCCCGGCTTCGTGGACATGCACAACCACGGCGGCGGAGGCGCCTCCTTCACCGGAGGCTCCGTGGACGACGTCCTGACGGGCATCCGTACGCACCGCGAGCACGGCACCACCACACTCGTCGCCTCCACCGTCACCGGTGAGATGGACTTCCTCGCCCAGCGCGCGAGCATCCTCTCCGAACTGGTCGAGCAGGGCGATCTGGCGGGCATCCACTTCGAGGGTCCGTTCATCTCGCCCTGCCGCAAGGGCGCGCACAGCGAGGAGCTGCTGCGCGATCCCGATCCGGCCGAGGTGCGCAAACTGCTCGACGCGGCGCGCGGCACGGCGCGGATGGTGACGCTCGCCACCGAACTGCCGGGCGGGATCGACTCCGTACGGCTGCTGGCCGAGCACGGCGTGATCGCCGCGATCGGGCACACGGACGCCACGTACGAGCAGACCGTCGAGGCCATCGACGCGGGCGCGACCGTCGCCACGCATCTCTTCAACGCGATGCCGCCGCTCGGCCACCGGACGCCCGGACCGATCGCCGCGCTGCTGGAGGACGAGCGCGTCACCGTCGAGCTGATCAACGACGGTACGCATCTGCATCCGGCGGCCCTGGAGCTGGCCTTCCACCGCGCGGGCGGCGGCCGGGTCGCCTTCATCACGGACGCGATGGACGCGGCGGGCTTCGGCGACGGGCTGTACCAGCTCGGCCCGCTCGCCGTGGACGTCAAGGACGGCGTGGCGCGGCTGGTGGAGGGCGGTTCGATCGCGGGCTCGACGCTGACGCTGGACACCGCGTTCAAGCGGGCCGCGACCGTGGACCGGCTGCCGGTCGAGGAGATCGTCCAGGCCATCTCGGCCAATCCGGCGAAGCTGCTGGGTGTGGACGACCGCGTCGGCTCGCTGGAGCCGGGCAAGGACGCGGATCTGGTGGTCCTGGACGCCGGTTTCTCGGTCAAGGGCGTTCTGTACAAGGGCGATTGGGTGGTCGACCCGAGGCTGGACTGATCCCGGCGTGATCCGAAGCAAGCCCTTACGGGCAGGCGGACAGGCGGATACGAGTTCATGGAAGGCGGCCGGCCCAGGGTCTGGGCCAACCGCTTTCTTTTTGACATGATCGCTCCGATAATCGGCCGCGCGTTCGTATACCGCGCTCGTCTGCCCCGGGAGTGACGGTGATCCTGACGGTGACGCTCAACACCGCGCTGGACATCACGTACCGCACTTCCGCGCTCGTCCCGCACACCACGCACCGCGTCAGCGAGGTCATCGAACGTCCTGGTGGCAAGGGCCTCAATGTCGCGCGGGTGCTGGCGGCGCTGGGCCACGAGACGGTGGTCACGGGCTTCGCGGGCGGGCGTACGGGCGATGTCCTGCGCGAACTGCTGGCGCATCCGGCGCTGTTCACGGGCGCGGGCGGCGGGCCGGCACACGGCGCTCATGGCGGGCACGGCGGCGGACCGAGGAGCCGTCCAGGACGCGACGCGCCGAGGTCCCGGGCGGCC
>NZ_FMDK01000006.1 GCF_900091995.1 Streptomyces sp. MnatMP-M17 | reverse complement strand
CAGCCGCTGGCTGCCCGGCCTCAGGAACGCACGCGCCCGCGGCAGGAGGCCGGCGCCTCCGGCGTGCCGACGCCCTCCGTACCGTCGCCGGCGCCCGCGCCCGATCCCGTGGCGACGACGCGCCGCGAGGGCGACCGGCTGCGCTTCGTGGGCGCCGCGACGCGCCGTATCGCACGCGGCATAGACCTGGACGAGATCGTGCTCGGGCTGTGCCGCGCGACCGTGCCGACCTTCTCCGACGCCATACTCGTCTATCTCCGCGATCCGCTGCCCGTCGGTGACGAGCGCCCGGTGTCGCCGTTCGTCCTGCGGCTGCGGCGCACGGACCGGCTGCGGCTGACCGACGAGGACACCGAGGCCGGCGGTATCCCGCTCCAGGTCAGCGATGCGCTGCGGCTGCCGATCCTCGATCCGCAGTCGGATGTGATGCCCGCCGCCGAGCTGTGCGAGGTCGCCTCGGGCGGCGCGCTCTCCGAGGTCCTGCGCGGTGTGCGCCCGGTCTTCGGCGACTCTGCCGCGGCCCGCGCCGCGCTGCCGGAGCTGCTGGGCGCCGACCGTGCCGTACCGACCGGGCACCGCGCGATCCTCGCGCCGCTGCGCGGACGCCGGCGTGTCATCGGCGCGGCCGTCTTCCTCCGCAGACCTGACCGCGCGGCCTTCGAGCCGAACGATCTGCTGGTCGCGGCGCAGCTCGCCACGCACACGGCGCTCGGGATCGACAAGGCGGTGCTGTACGGCCGCGAGGCGTATATCGCCGACGAGCTCCAGCGCACGATGCTGCCGGAGAATCTGCCGCAGCCCACGGGAGTCCGGCTGGCCTCGCGCTACCTTCCGGCCGCCGAGACCGCCCGGGTCGGCGGCGACTGGTACGACGCGATCCCGCTGCCCGGCAGCCGCGTCGCCCTGGTCGTCGGCGATGTCATGGGCCACTCCATGACCTCCGCGGCGATCATGGGCCAGCTCCGTACGACCGCGCAGACTCTCGCCGGTCTGGATCTGCCGCCGCAGGAGGTGCTGCACCATCTCGACGAGCAGGCGCAGCGGCTCGGCTCGGACCGGATGGCGACCTGCCTCTACGCCGTGTACGACCCGGTCTCGCACCGGATCACCATCGCCAACGCGGGCCATCCGCCGCCCATACTGCTGCATCTCGGCGGCCGTGCCGAGGTGCTCCGGGTGCCGCCCGGCGCGCCGATCGGCGTCGGCGGAGTGGACTTCGAGGCCGTCGAGCTGGACGCGCCCGCCGGAGCGACGCTGCTGCTCTACACGGACGGGCTGGTCGAGTCGCGGCTGCGTGACGTATGGACGGGCATCGAGCAGCTCAGGGAGCGGCTCGCCGCCGCCGCGCAGCTCACCGGGCCCGATCATTCGCCGCCGCTGGAGGCGCTCTGCGACGACGTCCTCGATGTGCTGGGCCCGGGAGACCGTGACGACGACATCGCGCTGCTCGCCGCCCGCTTCGACGGGATCGCGCCGAGCGATGTGGCGTACTGGTTCCTGGAGCCGGAGGACGCCGCTCCGGGACGGGCCCGGCGGCTGGCCAGAAGGGCGCTGGCCCGCTGGGACCTGGAGGAGTTGAGCGACTCGGTCGAGCTGCTGATCAGCGAGGTCGTCACCAACGCGGTCCGGTACGCCGAGCGTCCGGTGACCTTGCGGCTGCTCCGTACGGATGTACTGCGCTGTGAGGTCGGCGACGACTCGCCGCAGCTTCCCAGACAGCGGCGGGCACGGGACACGGACGAGAGCGGACGAGGACTGTTCCTGGTCAACCGGCTGGCGCGGCGCTGGGGAGCCACGCGGCTGTCCACCGGGAAGGTGGTCTGGTTCGAGCTGCCGACCCGGATGTGATCCATCCGGGCACGGCCGACCACATCACACCCGGAGCGAACGAGACCGCCAAAAGGATCAAAAGGGACGAATATAGATGTTGCCGACACGGTGTGGGAGGGCTTGACTGGGGAAGGCGCTCTCAATGAACGCTGCCATTCCCCGGGGCGCCCCCGGTTTCCCGGGCCTGCTATCGACGGGAGGACGTTCGTGAGCGGGTCATCCCCCAGGACGGCTTACACGACCAACAACGTCGGCATCCCGGTGGAGAGCGACGAACACTCGCTCACCATCAGTCCCGACGGGCCGATCCTGCTGCAAGACCACTATCTGATCGAGAAAATGGCCCAGTTCAACCGGGAACGGGTCCCCGAGCGCGTGGTCCACGCCAAGGGCGCGGGCGCGTACGGCGTCTTCGAGGTGACGAACGACGTCAGCCAGTTCACCAAGGCCGATCTGTTCCAGCCGGGCAAGCGCACGGACATGCTGGCCCGCTTCTCGACGGTCGCCGGCGAGATGGGTTCGCCCGACACCTGGCGCGATCCACGCGGCTTCGCGCTGAAGTTCTACACCGAGCTGGGCAACTACGACATGGTCGGCAACAACACGCCGATCTTCTTCGTCCGTGATCCGCAGAAGTTCCAGGACTTCATCCGCTCGCAGAAGCGCCACCCGGCGACCGGGCTGCGGGACAACGACATGCAGTGGGACTTCTGGACGCTCTCTCCCGAGTCCGCACACATGGTCACCTGGCTGATGGGCGACCGGGGCATTCCGAAGTCCTACCGGAATATGAACGGCTACAGCTCGCACACATATATGTGGGTGAACGGCACAGGCGAGCGGTTCTGGGTGAAGTACCACTTCAAGACCGACCAGGGCATCGACTACTTGACCCAGGCCGATGCCGACGCGATGGCCGGTACGGACGCGGACCACCACCGCCGCGATCTGTACGAGTCGATCCGGTCCGGGAACGCGCCGACCTGGAGCCTGAAGGTCCAGATCATGCCGTTCGAGGACGCGGCCGACTACCGGTTCAATCCGTTCGATCTGACCAAGGTGTGGCCGCACGCCGACTACCCGCTGATCGATGTCGGCCGGATGACGCTCAACAAGAATCCGGACGACTACTTCATCCATATCGAGCAGGCCGCGTTCGAGCCTTCGAATCTGGTGCCGGGCATCGGCCCTTCGCCGGACAAGATGCTGCTCGGGCGGCTCTTCTCGTATCCGGACACACACCGCTACCGCATCGGCCCGAACTACACCCAGCTGCCGCCCAACCGGCCGCGGGTGCCGGTGCGCTCGTACGCCAAGGACGGACCGATGCGGTACGAGCCGTCGGCGGCGGCGAGGCCGTACGCGCCGAACTCGTACGGCGGTCCCGCGGCCGACACGGAGCGCTTCGGCGATCCGGCCGGCTGGGCCTCGGCGGGCGAGATGGTGCGCGAGGCGTACAAGCTGCACCGCGAGGACGACGACTGGGGCCAGGCGGGCACACAGGTCCGCGAGGTCCTGGACGACGCCGCGCGCGACCGGCTGGTGTCGAACGTCAGCGGGCATCTGGCACAGGGCGTGTCCCGGCCGGTGCTCGACCGGGCGCTCCAGTACTGGCGCAATATCGACAAGGTGATCGGCGACCGTATCGCGAACAAGATGAACGGCGGCTGACCGGCCCGTACCGCACGTCCGGCGCGTACGCCAGGTGCGTTCCGTACGTCCGTCGCGGCCGGCGCGACCGGCAGGGAGCGGCCCCGGCGGATGTGATCGCATCCGCCGGGGCGGCTCCTTACCGTCACAAGGCAGCCGCTCCTCACGGGCCGCCGTGGCCGGGACCGCCGGGCGGAGCTCCTCCGGTGGGAACACCGCCGGTCTCCACGCCGCCCGGATCGCCGCTGCTGGACTCGCCGGGACCCGGCTCACTGGCCGGCGGGCTCTGCTCCGGCGTCTCGGGCGCGCTCTGGCTCGGAGTGTCCGCCGGCGGCTCGGGCTCCTGCCGGCTCGGCGTGGACGACGGCGGCTCGGTGCTCGGCGTCTCGCTCGGTGCCGTCTCGCTGGGCGTCACCACCGGCTCCTCGCGTACGGGCTCGGCAATCTCCAGATCGAACTGGGCGTCCGAGCCGCCGTTCAGCGCGCCGAGCGTGTAGTCCGCCCAGATCCTGGCCGGGAAGCCGCCGCCGTTGGCACGGCCGCTGTTGGCGGTGCCGGTGAGGCTGACCTGCTCGCCGCCCTCCTTGGTGGACTCGCCGAAGAGCGCGACGACTGTCGTGAGCTGAGGAGTGTAGGCGGCGAACCAGGCGGACTTGTTCTCCTCCGAGGTACCGGTCTTGCCCGCCGCGTCATAGGCGGACGTATCGGCCTCGAAGCCCGATCCGTTGTCCACGACACCTTGCAGCACATGGGTCACGGTGTCGGCCGTCTCCCGGCTGACCGCCTGTTTGCCGATCGGATCGGGCAGGTCGACCGTACGGTCCTTGTGCGAGGCCGACTTCACGATGCTCGGAGTGACCTTCCTGCCATGGTTGTCGAGCGTCGCGTAGACGCCGGCCATGTCCCAGGTGGAGGCGTTCATCGTGCCGAGTGTGATGGCCGGCCGCTCGGGGAAGGCCTTGCCGTCCCGCATTCCGAGGGCCAGCGCGGTCCGCTTCACCTTGGCGGGAGTCACATCGACCACCATCTGCGCGAAGACGGAGTTGATGGACTTGTTCATGGCGGTCTGGACGTTGACCCAGCCGTAGTCCTGGTCGTCCTCGTTCCGCGGATCGTAGGGAGTGTCGCTGCCGACGACCGGCCGTCTGCTGGTGCCGTCGTACCGCGTGTTGACGCCGATCTTCTCGCCGTCCTGGGTCTTCGAGCCGTTCTCCAGCGCGGAGGCGAGCACGACCGGCTTGAAGGTCGACGCGGGCTGGTAGTCGTCACGGGTGGCGTTGGAGATCCAGTGCTCGGTGGCGCTCGTGCCGCCGTAGAGCGCGACGACGTGTCCGGTCTTCGGATCCACGGAGGTCGCTCCGGCCTGGACCGTCGCGTCCGTCTTGTTGTTCTTGCGGTCGAGCTTGCTCTCCAGCTCCTTGCCGACCGCCCGCTCCAGCTCCTGCTGCCGCTTCTTGTCGATATTGAGAGTGATCGTCCAGCCGCCCGCGTCGATGTCCGCCTTGTCGACGCCCTGGCGTGCCAGCTCCTCATCGGCGGCCTCGACCAGATAGCCGGTCTGGCCCTCCATGCCGTGGGCGGCCTTGGGCGCGTGCGGTACGGGGAACTTCAGACCGGAGCGGACCGACGCGTCCAGCCACTTCATCTCGACCATGTTGTCGAGGACATAGTTCCAGCGCTCGGTCACCAGCCGCTTGCCGGTGTCGCCCGCCACGGCCCAGTCGTACTGGCTGGGAGCCTGGAGCAGCGCGGCGAGATACGCGCCCTGGGCGACATTCAGCTCGGCCGCGTCGATGCCGTAGTACGCCTGGGCCGCGGCCTGGATCCCGTAGGCACCGCGTCCGTAGTAGCTGGTGTTGATGTACCCGGCGAGGATCTCGTTCTTGTCCTTCTTGCGGTCCACCTTCAGGGAGATCACCAGCTCCTTGAGCTTGCGGGTGACCGTCTGGTCCTGGTTGAGGTAGTAGTTCTTGACGTACTGCTGCGTGATGGTCGAGCCGCCCTGCTTGCCCTTGCCGGAGAGGGTGTTCAGCAGACCGCGCGCCGTGCCCTTGATGTCGACGCCGGCGTCCTGGTAGAAGGTCTTGTTCTCGGCGGCGACGAAGGTCCGCTGGACCTCCTTGGGTATCTGCTCCAGCCCGACGATCTCGCGGTTGATCTCGCCGGTACGGGCCAGGACCGTACCGTCGCTGTACTTGTAGACGTTGCTCTGCATCTCGGCCTGCGCGTTGGCGCTCGGCACCGGGACCAGCAGATAGATCACGACGAATCCGCCCATGGCGAGCAGACAGAGCCCGAAGAAGGTGCCGAGCAGCTTCTTCGGCGTGAAGAAACGGCGCATGCCGCCCTTTTTCGGCGCCCGGCGCGTTCCACGCTGCCGCGCTCGTCCGGCTTCAGCTCGGCCCATCCCCGTGTCGCTCCGCTCTCGCTCCCCATCGGAATCAGCTCAGAAACGTAACACCGCTTGCTGTGACAAAGGGCGTCGATCCTGACCTTCCGGGCGTGACAATCCACACCTGTCTCATTGGAACCGACTCATGAGACGGCTGGAGGGTTGCCAAGAGCCATAATCTGCTAGCACAATGCTAGCGGTCGCACTATCGGCGACCAGAACGGAAAACGGGGTACGAACATGACGCTCACCAGCACAAAGACACCGATCGACGACCTGCCGGAGATGCCCGACCCGCAGGTACGGGAATACTCGGCCCACAGCCGCGGCGGGGACCGCTCGGCGCAGCCGGTCGTGAACACGGGCACGCTCTACCAGTGACCGAACGCAAGCAGGTTCTCCTGCGACTGGATCCGGCGGTGTACGAAGCGCTTGCCCGCTGGGCGTCGGACGAGCTGCGCAGCGCGAACGCGCAGATCGAGTTCCTGCTCCGCCGCGCACTGGCGGAAGCGGGCCGCCTCCCGGGCAACGCGGCACCGATCCCCGGCCGGGGCCGGCCCCCGAAGAACCCGCCTCCCGGGTAGGGGCGGTGCGGTGCGCCTCCCGGCGGGCGGGGGGCCGGTGCGGTGGTGGGTGCGGGTGCCGGGCCGCATATCCAGCCCGTCCGGCGATTGAGGACAGAACCGCCCGCCACAGGCCTCGGCGGCACTGTGTCACCATCGGTGGCGTGACCTCGACAGGACTCGATGAGCTCAAGGCGGCCATACCGGAGTACGCCAAGGACCTGCGGCTGAACCTCGGTTCGGTCGTCGGCGACAGCGAACTGCCGACGCAACGGCTCTGGGGCACGGTGCTGGTCTGCGCGATCGCCTCGCGCTCACGGGCGGTGCTGCTCGCGCTGGGGCCGGAGGCCAGGGCCCGGCTGAGCGCCGAGGCGTACACCGCCGCCAAGTCGGCCGCGGCCATGATGGCGATGACCAACGTCTTCCACCGGACGCGGCACCTCCTATCGGACCCGGAGTACGGAAAGCTCCGCGCCGGGCTGCGGATGAATGTGCTCGGCCACCCGGGCGTGGAGAAGGCCGACTACGAACTGTGGTCGCTCGCCGTCTCCGCCATCAACGGCTGCGGCGCGTGCCTGGACTCGCACGAGCAGGTGCTGCGCAAGGCGGGCGTGGACCGGGAGACGATCCAGGAGGCGTTCAAGATCGCCTCGGTGATCCAGGCGGTCGGCACGACGCTCGACGCGGAGGCCGTGCTCGCGGAGGCGCCGAGGTCGGGTAGGGGACGTGGCTAGGGCCTGTCTGACAAATGATCACCCGGTGGGTTCGCGGAGCCACAGGACCAGGGCTG
>NZ_FMDK01000071.1 GCF_900091995.1 Streptomyces sp. MnatMP-M17 | reverse complement strand
CGGCCTCGCGCTCGGCGGCATCACCGGCGGCGGCGATGAACGTACCGTTCCTGCCACGGGTCTCGATCACTCCGTCGGACTCCAGCGCACGATAGGCCTTGGCGACCGTGTTGGCGGCCAGTCCCAGCTCCTCGGCGAGTCCTCGTACGGTCGGCAGCCGGTATCCCACGGGCAGCGCGCCGGAGCGCGCCCGCGCCGAGATCTGCGTACGGAGCTGCTCGTACGGAGCGGTCGCGGCGGCCGGGTCGATCACGATCTTCAAGGTCACGGCTCGATTCTCCCTCACCGGGAACAGGGCGGCGGAGAAGCGGTGGAGAAACGGAGCCGTGGAAAAAGGGAGGCGGCCCGGCGGAGTGCGCGCGTACCGTGCCGCTCCATGACTGTGATCGTCCGTGACTTCCGCACCGAGGACGCCGGAGCCGTGGTCCGGCTGCGGTGGGCCTGCGTTCCTTTCCAGGTGACGACGGAGGAGGCTCTCCTCTTCGATGTGGCGCACGCCAATCCCGCGAAGAAGTACCGGCTGTTGCTCGCCGAGGAGGACGGCGAGCTGATCGGCTCGGCCCATACCGGCATCGCCTACGACAGCGACGATCCCGGCCAGTCGTCCGTCACCCCGCAGGTCCATCCGGAGCGCCGGGGCCGGGGCGCGGGCTCGCTGCTGCTCCGTACGGCGGAGGAGCATCTCGCGGCCGAGGGCGCGACAAGCGTCTACGCCTGGGCGCTGGACGAGCCGTCGAGCCGGGCCTTCGCCGAGCGCCACGGCTACCGGCCGACGCGCCCGGCGCACTTCCAGCGTCTCGATCTGGCCGGAGGCACACTGCCGGAGCCGCCGCCGCTGCCGCCGGGTTTCGAACTGCGCACGGCGGCGGACTTCGCCGACGATCCCCGGCCGCTGTTCGAGGCCGACGCGGAGACCACGTCCGACGAACCGAGCGACATCAGCACCGACTTCGACGACTACGCGGACTGGCTGAACCACACCTGGAACCACCCGTTGCTGGACCGTGAACTCACCACGGTGGTGATGATCGACGGCCGCGTCGCCGCCTTCACAGCGGCCCAGACGGACGGCCGTACCCGCTACGCGTCCGGCATGACCGGCACACTGCGCGCCTACCGCGGCCAAGGTCTCGCCAAACTCGCCAAAACCTACTCCCTCCACCGCGCTCGCGCAGCCGGCTACACGGGTGCCTACACCGCCAACGACGCCGAGAACGGCCCGATGCTGGCGATCAACCGATGGTTGGGCTACAAGATCTGCGCCTCGGAAATACGCCACGTCCGCGCCCTGAGTCGCCGAACGGGCGAAGACCTGAGTTGCCAAACCGGCTAAGAGGCGGCCGGCTCGGCTATCAGTGCGTACCGCTCGTCGTCCACGGGACGGCCCCAGAGCGCGGGATCGGTGGAGAGGCGCTCATGGTGGACGCGCTCGGTGAGCGGCCTCGACCATGCGCGGTGAGAGATCGACGGCGGTCACCCGGTGCCCTCGCTCGGCTGCGAGCAGGGCCAGACTGCCCGTACCGCAGCCTAGATGCGGCACTGACAACGACGGTGCGAGGACAACAACGGTGCGAGCCGGATGGCCCGCCCTCATGGGGCAGGGCGGGACATCCGGCTCTGGTGGGGCCCGGGGGGCGGGTCAGGCGCTCGCTTTGGGGCGGCGGCGTGTGGTGATCAGTTTCCGTATGCCCGGCCAGGCCAGCAGGAGCACGATCACGGCGTACACCGTCACCGAGAACGGTGTGTTGACCAGGCCGGTCACGCTGCCGTCGCTGATCTGGAGGGCGCGCCGGAGCTGCTGTTCGGCGGCCGGGCCGAGGATGACGCCGATCACGGCCGGCAGCACCGGCAGTCCGTACCGCCGCATCCCGAAACCGATCAGACCGATGATCAGCAGGATCACCAGGTCCAGCGCCTCTCCGCCGACCGCGTACGCGCCGACGGCCGCGAAGAAGAGGATTCCCGCGTAGAGATACGGCCGCGGAATGCGCAGCAGCTTCGCCCAGACCGGCGCGAGCGGCAGATTGAGCGCGAGCAGCAGGACCATACCGACGAAGAGCGAGGCGATCAGGCCCCAGACCAGATCGGGTTCTCGTTCGAAGAGCAGCGGTCCCGGCTGGATGCCGTACTGCTGGAAGGCGGCCAGCATCACGGCGGCGACGGCCGTCGTGGGCAGTCCGAGCGTCAGCATCGACACCAGCGTCCCGGCCGCCGAGGCGGAGGCCGCGGACTCGGGTCCCGCCACGCCCTCGATCGCGCCCTTGCCGAACTCGTCCTTGTGCTTGGAGAGCCGCTTCTCGGTGACATACGAGAGGAAGGTCGGGATCTCCGCGCCACCGGCCGGAATCGCGCCGAACGGGAAGCCGATGACCGGTCCGCGCAGCCACGGCCGCCAGGTGCGCCGGATGTCGTTCCTGCCGAGCCAGGGACGGCCGACCGGGATCGCCTCGCCGGTGGAGCGGCGCAGATGCGCGGCGACCCAGAGGGCCTCGCCGATCGCGAAGAGACCGACCGCGACGATCACCACATCGATACCGTCGGCGAGTTGGAGCGCGCCGAAGGTCAGCCGCTGCTGACCGGTCATCTGGTCGAGGCCGACCAGACCGAGCGTGAGACCGATGAGCAGCGAGGCGAGACCGCGGATACGGGACGAGCCGAGCACGGAGGTGACGGCGATGAAGGCCAGCACCATGATCGCGAAGTAGTCGGGCGCGCCGATGTCCACGGCGAGCGACGCCACGGTCGGCGCCAGTACCACCAGCAGGATCGTGCCGATCATGCCGCCCGCGAAGTGCCCGCCCGCGGCGGCGGCCAGCGCCTGGGCGCCACGTCCCGCCTTGGCCATCGGATTGCCCTCGATCGCGGCCACGACCGCCGCGCTCTCGCCCGGCGTGTTGAGCAGGATCGAGGTGGTGGAGCCGCCGAACATCGCGCCGTAGTAGATACCGGCGAACATGATGAACGCGCCGGTCGGGTCGAGTCCGTACGTCACCGGGAGCAGCAGCGCGACCGCCATGGCGGGCCCGATGCCGGGCAGTACGCCGATCGCCGTGCCGAGCAGCACACCGATCGCGGCCCAGAGCAGATTCATCGGCGTGAGCGCCGTACCGAAGCCGTCCAGAAGGGAGTTGAGGGAGTCCATCGGTTACAGCACCCCCATCAGCGGGCCACCGGGCAGGGGGACACCGAGCAGGTTGTCGAAGACGAAGTAGGTGACGAGCGAGAGGCCCGCGGCGATCAGCGGATCACGGTCGTAGTGGCGGCTGCCGAGCGCGTACGCCGAGCCCCAGAAGAGCAGGGCGCCGGAGACCGGGAAGCCGAGCGGTCCGATGAGCACGGCGTTCGCGAGGAAGACGCCGGCGAGGAGCAGGACCGTACGCCAGTCGCTGGGCTCGCTCAGATCGATGTCCTCGCCGCCCTCAGCCTCGCCACGGCCGCCGCGCAGGACGTCCAGGGTGAGCAGTACGGCGACGACGAGCAGGCCGACACCGACGACGACCGGGACGGTCCTGGGGCCGACCGGGCCGCGCTGGGTGATGTCGACGTTCATGGTGAGCGCGTCGGTGAGGACGAGGACGCCGAGGAGGAGCAGCAGCAGGCTGACACCGATCTCGGAGTGCTCGCGCAGCCATGAGCCGCGCGGGGCGGCCGGTATCTGCGAGGCTTGCAGTGCTTGTGGGGCTTTGGATGCAGGCGTGCCCGGGTTTCCAGACACATCAGATGTACTAGACGAACCAGACATACCGGTCTCGCTGTTCACAGTCCCAGCTCCTTCAGGACGGAGTCCACACGCCGGTCCTCCTCGGCGAGGAACTCGCCGAACTCGTCGCCCGGGAGATAGGCGTCGTCCCAGCCGTTCTTCTCCAGGGACTCCCGCCACAGCGGCGAGTCGTGCAGCGAGTCGAAGAAGGCGAGCAGCTTGGTGCGTTCGACGTCGGAGAGGCCGGGCGGTGCCACGACACCGCGCCAGTTGGTGAAGTCGGTGTCGAGACCGGACTCACGGAGCGTGGGCGCGTCGAGGCCGGGTATCCGCTCGGGTCCGGTGACCGCGAGGAGCCGTAGCTCACCGGCCTTGATCTGGTCGAGGTACTCGCCGAGGCCGGAGACGCCGAAGGCGACCTTGTTGCCGAGGATAGAGGCGAGGAGTTCGCCGCCGCCGTCGAACGGGATGTAGTTGACGGTCTTCGGCGCGATCCCGGCGGCCTTCGCCATCAGCATGGGAGCCAGATGGTCGGGTCCGCCGGGCGAGGAGCCGCCACCGACGGGCACCTTGGCCGGATCGGCCCGCCAGGCCTCGATCAGCTCGCCGATGGTCCGGTACGGAGAGTCCTTGCCGACTACGACGATGTCGGACTCCTCGGTGATCCGGGCGATCGGTGTCGTGTCGGCGAGCGTCTTGGGCGTCTTGTTGGTGTGGACGGCACCGACCACGCCGAGGCCCATCGACATGGCGAGCTTGCCGTTGCCGTGCTCACCGACGAGCCGGGTGAGACCGACGGTGCCGCCTGCGCCCGGCAGGTTGAACACCTCGATGTTGTGGGTGAGTTCTCCGTCCTCGGCGTTCTTGGCCATGGTGCGGGCGGTGATGTCGTAACCGCCGCCCGGGGTGTTGGGGACCATGAACCGCAGGCCGGGTATCTGCGTACCGGTGTCCGCGCCACTGCCCGACGAGAGCAACGGCGGCCCCACCAGCACCAGTAGCGCCGACCCGAGCAGGGCCAGAGGGGTGCGCAATCGCACGTCTGCCGCCTTTCGGAAAGCTTGTGAAGTGGGCCACATGTTGCCTGTGCGTTAACAAGCTGTCTCGCTTCCGGAATCAACGGACGTTGTGGTCATTGAGGTCGCGGCTTAGCGTGTCGGCGTGACGAAAGTGCTGGTGGTGGACGACGACTTCATGGTCGCGAAACTGCACAGCCGCTATGTGTCCGCGCTGGACGGTTTCACGGTCGTCGGAGTGGCGCACAGCGGGGCCGAAGCGCTGCGCGCGGCCGAGCGGCTGAGGCCGGATCTTGTCCTGCTCGACATCTATCTTCCTGATATGGACGGTATCGCCGTACTGCGCGAACTACGGGCGGCGGAGGAGCGGGACAGAAGCCGGGTCAGCGTCGACGCGCTGTTCATCACAGCGGCGCGGGACGCGGGAGTGATCCGCGCGGCGCTGCGCGCGGGCGCGCTGCACTATCTGATCAAGCCCTTCAACCAGGGCGCGCTTCAGGAGCAGTTGCGGCACATCGCCTCCCTGCGTACGCGTCTCGCCGCTCTCGGCGAGGCGCGTCAGGAGGACGTCGACCATATCTTCGGCACGCGCCCGCCCGGCAGCCGCGCACTGCCCAAGGGCCTGGCGGCGCACACGGCCGATCTGGTGGAGGGCATTCTGCGCAAGCACAAGGACGGTCTGTCGGCGACGGAGTGCGCGGACGCGGGAGCGCTGTCCCGGGTGAGCGCCCGGCGCTATCTGGAGTACTTCGCGGAGACGGGCCGGGCGGAGATCTCCCTCCGCTACGGCGGCACGGGCCGCCCGGAACGCCGCTACCGCTGGACGGGCTGAGGGCTTCCCGTACCGCCTGGCCGCCATGGGCCGACGACCCGAGCCGCACCGAAGCCGGGCTCAGACCGTCGGCACCGGGACCGGTCTGGTTCCGATGACCACCGTGGCGTACAGCTCCTCCGAGCGGGCCACACGCGGGACCAGTCCGCTCTCCGCGAAGGTCTCCACCGCCAGGGCCGCCTGACGCTCGCTCGTCTCGACCAGCAGGGAGCCGCCCGGCGCCAGCCACCCGGGCGCGCCCGCCGTCACCCGCCGCAGGACGTCGAGCCCGTCCGCGCCACCGTCGAGGGCGACCCGCGCCTCATGTATCCGGGCCTCCGGAGGCAGCAGTCCGACCTCCTCGGTCGGTACGTACGGCACATTGGCGAGCAGTACGTCCACCCGGCCCCGCAGCGCGCCGGGCAACGGATCGTAGAGATCGCCCTCGTACACCCGGCCGCCGACGGCGTCGACATTGCGCCGCGCGCACCGCACCGCGGCGGGATCGATATCGGTGGCGTACAGCTCGGCCCGGTCCAGGGCCGCGACCAGCGCCGTGCCCAACGCACCCGAGCCGCAGCACAGATCGACCACGACGGCGCGCGGCCCGGCGAGGGCGGCGGCCTCCCGGACGAGGAACTCGGTACGGCGGCGCGGTACAAACACCCCGGGATCCACGGCGATCCGCAGACCGCAGAACTCGGCCCAGCCGAGCACATGTTCAAGAGGCAGCCCGGCAACGCGCCGGTCCACCATCACGGCGAGTTCGGCCGCGGTTCCCGCGGTGGAGACGAGCAGCCGCGCCTCGTCCTCGGCGAAGACACAACCTGCGGCCCGGAGCCTGGTAACGACGTCGGACGGAGCAGAAGATGACGGTGAAGCTGACATGGGGAGCCTTTCGGAATGCCGATGGGCACTCCCGGCGGTCACCTATGTCCGATGAACCGCACGGCCATGGGGAGGGAGCACCCGACCTGCTACAGCGGTAATGGGTCTCGCCTCCTTCGGTAGGTCCGTGCACTGCCTGCAACGGCCTACCCTACCCGAGTCCCCGCCGGGCGCCCGCGCGAGCGGCTGCGTGAACGGCTTCCCGGGCCGCCGCCGAGCGGTCTACGGGACGACGTGCCGAGCGGCTTCCTGAGCCGACTCTTAGGTTCACCTTAACTGCGGCATAAGGATCGCCCTCACCTCGTCCGAGCAGCCGATTCCGGGGTTCTCAGGGGCTAGCTTGCTGATCGCCGGGGCGGCGTTCGACGGGGAGGTCGTCTGTCGCTCCGGCGCGTTCCGCCAGCGCCGTTCCGAAGGAGAACCTGCTTATGACCGCTCGCCGTACGGCCGCCGGAATAGTCGTCCTCGGTCTCGTCCCGCTCGCGCTGACCGGGATCGCCGCCGCTCCGGCCGTCGCTCATGGGTCGCTGACGGATCCGGTCAGCCGGGTCGCGGCCTGTTACGCCGAAGGGCCCGAGAGCCCCAAGTCGGCGGCGTGCCGGGCGGCGGTCGCGACCAGCGGCACGCAGGCGTTCTACGACTGGAACGAGGTCAATATCGCCAACGCGGCCGGGAATCACCAGCGGTTGATCCCGGACGGAAAGCTGTGCAGCGCGGGCCGGGACAAGTACAAGGGACTCGATCTGGCGCGCGGCGACTGGCCGTCGTCCGCGATGACCGCGGGCAACAGGACCTTCCGTTACAAGGCCACCGCACCGCACAAGGGCTCCTTCGAGCTGTATCTCACCAAGGACGGCTACGACCCGGGCAAGCCGCTGAAGTGGTCGGATCTGGAGGCGAAGCCGTTCCTCAAGGTCACCGATCCGAAGCTGGAGAACGGCGAGTACGTCTTCGGCGGGATCGTTCCCAATAAGTCGGGCCGCCATCTCATCTACTCGATCTGGCAGCGTTCGGACAGCCCCGAGGCCTTCTACACCTGCTCCGACGTGGTCTTCGGCAAGGACAACGGCGCTGCGGGCGGCGGCACTCCGGCGACGCCCGCGCCGACGGCCTCCGCGCCCACCGACGAGGAGATCGCGGACGGCGCGGACAAGTCCACCGTCGAACACAACGGCCACGGTGACACCGGCGCACACACCGACACCACCGCCGACACCACCGGTGCTGACACCGACAGCGCCGACACCGGTGACACCGACACCACTGCCACCGCCGACACCGCCGACACCGAGGCCTACGGCGACGCCAACTCCCCCGAGACGAAGGCCGTCGGCGCCGCCGCCGAACAGTCCGCCGCCGAACAGTCCGCCGACGAGCGGCCCGCCACCGGACAGCAGAACCTCGCCGAGACCGGCGGCTCCGGCGCCACCTCGTATCTCGCCATCGGCGGCACGTCGGTCCTCGCCATCGGCGCCGCCCTGCTGTTCGCCGCGGCCAGGCGCAGGGCCGTACCGTCCGCCCGGCACGGCCGCTGACACCCGCGGCGCGCGCGTCAGCCGATCACCGAGGCGCAGGTGGTCGGTGTCGCGTGCGCCGGATCGAGGGCGTTGGTGACCTCGTGGAAGGCGATCCGGTCGATCAGCCCGATCGCCGCGTGCTGGGAGAAGTCCAGCGGGCACAGGTCCTGGAGCAGCACATTGCGTACGTCGGGACCGCTCAGGAACTGTGACCGGTACGGAGTGACGATCTCGTCGTAACGGGTGGCGATCACGGTGTAGCGCACTCCGGGTACGGTGTCGCCGCCCGCGTTGAGCTTGGTGAGGAAAGCGGATCCGGCCACCTGGTCGGCGAGCGCGGGAGTCCTCTCGTTCAGCAGGTCTCCTATTCCCGGGAAGTACCGGAGCAGTCCGGTCAGTCCGAGCAGAGTGGTGCCGTGGTTGTCGGGAGCGAGGCCGACCAGGGCGTTCACCTTGGCCGCTCCGCCGAGGAACTTCAGATAGTGACGCGGCATCATGCCGCCCTGGGAGTGGCCGACGATATCGACCTTCGCGGCGCCGGTGGCCGCGAGCACCTTGTCGACATAGGCGGCGAGCTGTCCGGCCGAGACGTCGATGGGGCCCAGACCGTAGAGCAGTGGTACGCCAGGGAGTTGCCCGTAGTCGAGGGAGAAGACGCAGTAGCCCCGGTTCACCAGATACGGCGCGAGGCCGAGCCAGTTGTCGACGGCGTTCGCGAAGGTGCCGTGAACGAGGACGACCGGGCGGGGATGGGCTGTAGAGGGCTTGCAGGAGTAGTCGTTCCAGCCGCTGCTCGACGCGGAGACAGCGGTGGAGGTCGTAACAGCGGCGGTGGGAACGGACGTCGCGGCGGTGGGGGTCACGGCAACGGCGGGAGTGGCCAGGAAGGTGACGGCCAGCAACAGCGCGGTCAGTGGTCCGAGCGCGCGTTTCCAGGGCAGCATCGTGCGATCTCCTTGCGGCTCAAGGGAAATGGCGATGTCTGTCAGCCCTGTGGCCCGGACCACAAAGATGGTGGCACTGAGCTAAGTTACGCACGGGTAAAGCAGGGAAGGGAAGTTACGCGTCGGTAAAAACTCCAGGACCGGCACAACTCGGCTCAGCCGCCTGCCGCCAGCCCGAACCACCGTCATCGGGGTATGCGGCTGGTGCCGTATACCCGACCGGATGTCGGCTCTCGCTTGTCAGATCGAGGCGTCGCCGGCCGGCGAAAGCACGGCGCACGGACGCAGGACCATGAGCGAGCCTTCCGAGGTCGCCACCATGGCGAAGGGGAACCGGTCGAGCTCAAGACAGAGTGCGACGTCATCCGGGTGGACTCCTTGACGCACACCCTCCGCCAGTTCGGCGGCGGCGCGCGCCGCGCCGGCGCGGCGGAGGAACTCAGCGGCATCCGTCTCAGCCTCGGTGGCTCTCCGAGCGATGTATTGAGCGCACGCCAGATCTTCATCGGCCTGCCCGTCTTCGCCAGTGACCACGAAGGTGACACTGTCACTCTTGCGCGTCCGCAAAAGCTGAGCCGTTGCCTCCGCCACCACGAAGCCGGCGCACAGCACCAGCGACGCCTCCTTGACCGCAAGGGCGCCGACCGTCCCTGCCGTGGTTTTCTGCACAACGGTCCGTCCGCCAAGGTCAACAGACCGCAGCAGGCCAGGCGAGTTGACCATGTCGAACCCAGGAGCGGGCGGACCGTCTTTGAGCGCCACCCAATCCGGGTGGCGAGCCTTGAGCGCGAGGGCTTCGTCCAGCGACTCAGCGAGAACGATCTTTTCCGCCCCCTGGGCAAAGGCCCAGGCAGCCACGGTGAAAGCACGCATGACGTCGACCACGACCGCCACGGACGGGGCTTCGACCAGATCAGCGATGCCAAGGAAACGAGCGTCCATTCCGGTTGTGATCGTACCCCGGGCAACCCCGGGCAACCCCGGTTCCAGGGCGCTGAAACCATGCTGAAACCGCGCTGAACGCGCCCTGCCGCAACCTCTGCGGCATGACGACAACGACATCGCACTCTCTCGCCATCGCGGCCAAGGGGCTGCGCAAGGCCTACGGGGACAAGACGGTCCTCGACGGCATCGACCTGGCGGTGCCGGCCGGCACCGTCTTCTCCCTGCTCGGCCCGAACGGCGCGGGCAAGACCACCGCCGTCAAGATCCTCTCCACCCTCATCACCGCCGACACCGGCGACCTGCACGTCGGCGGCCACGACCTGGCCGCCGACCCGCAGGCCGTGCGGGCCGCGATCGGCGTCACCGGGCAGTTCTCCGCCGTCGACGGCCTGATCACCGGCGAGGAGAACATGCTCCTCATGGCGGACCTGCACCATCTTTCCCGCAGCGAGGGCCGCCGTACCGCCGCCGAGCTGCTGGAGCGCTTCGACCTCACCGAGGCCGCGAAGAAACCCGCCTCCACCTACTCCGGCGGCATGAAGCGCCGCCTCGACCTCGCCATGACGCTGGTCGGGGACCCGCGGATCCTCTTCCTCGACGAGCCGACCACCGGCCTCGACCCGCGCAGCCGCCACAACATGTGGGGGATCATCCGCGAGCTGGTCTCCGGCGGCGTCACCGTCTTCCTCACCACCCAGTATCTGGAGGAGGCCGACGAACTCGCCAACCGCATCGCCGTACTGAGCGACGGCAAGATCGCCGCAGAAGGGACCGCTGACGAGCTGAAGCGGCTCATCCCGGGCGGGCACGTGCGGCTGCGGTTCACCGACCCGTCCTCTTACCAGTCCGCCGCCGTCGCCCTGCGCGAGGTCACCAGGGACGACGAGGCGCTGTCGCTCCAGATCCCCAGCGACGGCAGCCAGCGCGAGCTGCGCTCCGTCCTCGACTGGCTGGACTCGGCCGGCATCGAGGCGGACGAGCTGACCGTACACACCCCCGACCTCGACGACGTGTTCTTCGCCCTGACCGGCGGCACCAGATCCAGCGGCACCAAGACCGGCGACGCCAACATCCCCAGCCACGGCACCGACGTCCCCAACCAGCCCAAGGAGACCGTCCGATGAGCGCCCTCTCCCTCGCCGTACGCGACTCGAACACGATGCTGCGCCGCAACCTGCTGCACGCGCGGCGCTACCCGTCCATGACCCTGAACCTGCTGCTCACGCCGATCATGCTGCTGCTGCTCTTCGTCTATATCTTCGGAGACGTGATGAGCGCGGGCATCGGCGGCGACGGCGCCGACCGCTCCGACTACATCGCCTATATCGTCCCGGGCCTCCTGATGATGACCATCGGCTCCACCGTGATCGGGGCCGCGATATCCGTCTCCATGGACATGACCGAGGGCCTCATCGCCCGCTTCCGTACGATGGCGGTCTACCGCGGGTCGGTGCTCATCGGGCACGTCGTCGGCAGCGTGCTACAGGTACTCGCCAGCCTGGTCCTCGTCGGTGCCGTCGCCGTGGCCATCGGCTTCCGCTCCACGGACGCCACGGCCCTGGAGTGGCTGGCGGCGTTCGGACTGCTCGCCCTGTTTTCCCTGGCGCTCACCTGGATCGCGGTCGGGATGGGCATGGCGAGCCCGAACCCGGAGGCAGCCAGCAACATGGCCATGCCGCTGATCCTCCTCCCGCTCATCTCCAGCGCCTTCATCCCGGCCGACACGATGCCGGGCTGGTTCCAGCCGATCGCCGAGTACCAGCCCTTCACCCCCGCCATCGAGACCTTGCGCGGCCTGCTGCTCGGTACCGAGATCGGCAACAACGGGTGGCTCGCGATCGCCTGGTGCGTCGGCCTGACCGCGCTCGGCTACCGCTGGTCGACGTCGCTGTTCAACCGCGACCCGGAATGAGCGTCAACCGCGATCCGAAGTAACCGCCATGACAGCGCGGGCCGCCTCACGCAGCTCGTCCCGCTCCAGGGCGGCGTACTCCGACACCGCGTCGGAGTACGCCGCCCCGTCGGCCTCCTCGGCAGCCTGCCGGGCACGGGCTTCCGACATCGTCGGCTGGAACTCCCGCATCACCCCCAGCCGTTCGGCCAGCGCGATCATCCGTACGGCACCTGCACCGGCACCGGCACCGGCGTCGCCGGACGCGAGCTCCGCCATGCCGAGGGCGTGCAGCATCGTGCCGAACAAGGGGAGCTCGGAGGGCGAGCCGACCGGATCGGAGAGCAGCGTCCGCAGCCGCTGCCGCAGCCGGTCGACCAC
>NZ_FMDK01001181.1 GCF_900091995.1 Streptomyces sp. MnatMP-M17 | reverse complement strand
GCCGCGGCGAGTGCCGGCCGCGCCGTTCCCGCCGCGAGGGCCACCGCCGTACGGCCGGGGAGCGGCACCGTCCGGTCGACGGACAGGGGACCGAGGTCGTCGCCGCGGAGTATGGCCAGTTCGAGCCGCTGGAGTCCCGGGCCGGGATCGATACCCAGCTCCTCCTTCATCCTGCCCTTCACGGAGCGGTACTCGGTGAGGGCCTCCGACTGCCGGCCGGTGCGGTAGAGCGCTTCGATGAGCTGTTCGGAGAAACGCTCGCGCCCGGGATGTCTGCGCGCCGCCTCCCATACGTCGACCAGTACCTGGCGACATCGGCCCAGCGCGAGCTCGATGTCACAGGCCCGTTCGAGCGCGCGCAGCCGCTCCTCGGTCAGGCCGGGCACCTCGTCGCGGTGGAGCATCGGGGACGGCACATTCGCCAGCAGCGGTCCCTGCCACAGAACGAGCGCCTCCTTGAGCCGGTACAGCTCGCTCTCCGCGTCGCCCAGACCGTCCGCCGCCCGTACCAGGGTGCGGAAGCGCACCAGATCGAGTGTGTCGGCGTCGGCGTTCATCCGGTAGCCGCCGGGCACCGCCTCGATGGCGCTGCCCGTGACACCGTATTTGGTGAAAAGCCGGCGCAGCCGGAGGACACAGCTCTGGAGCGCGGCCCTGGCGGTGGCCGGCTGGTCCTCGTCCCACAGGGCGCGCAGCAGATAACCGGTCGAAACAACGGATCCGGGATGAATGAGCAGAGCTGCCAGCAGGCTGGCCGGTTTGGACGGTTTGAGGACAACAGCGTCCTGGCCCTCGGCAATGCTCAAAGGACCCAAAAGCTGGAAACGCACGTGACTCCCGCCCTCCGAATCAGCACTCGGGTCCGCGGCGGGCGAAAGTGCCGGAGATTGGGCACATCACATCGCCGGGACATCGCCGACATCGCAGGACAGAGATTTTTCGCAATTTTCTTTGGTACAGACCTCTATCAGGCCTCACTATTTCCATCTCCCCCGTAACGGCGCGATACGCCCGGCCGCCTGCCCATTTGCGTCATGTCGATCTTCACCGCCGCACAGAAGGCAGCCGAAAGTCTTTAACTGTGCTTTACCAATAGATGAATGAAGTGCCGAGCTGACATCTGTCGGGTTTCAACAATACGGGCGCCAAGAACTTGTTGGGCATCCTAGTAAGTCGATCAGGGAAAGTCGACCCTTGCCGGGATTCGCATTCTCGGGCTGTTGGCCAATAAGCGGAAAGGCGCTCGAATGAGTGTGAATGGACCGGCACGTGACGGGCTGCGCCGCTCGCACCGCTCTGCCCGAAGTTGACCGGAACCGTAGCCGGAAGCCGAAAAGGTCCCGCGGAGAGCGCTCCCTCCACAGGACCTTTCGAACCGCCACGGTACGGACGTGCCGCTACCGGCCGCTACCGGCCTTTACTCGTCCGCAGGATGGTGCTCCGTCTTCGCCAGAACGACCGTGACACCGCGCGAGCGCAGCGCCTCCACGGTCACCGGGTCCGCGCCGTCGTCGGTCACCAGCGTCCACTCCGGTCTCAGCGGCGTCCAGGCGTGGAAGGGACGCCGGCCCAGCTTCGCCGCGTGCGCCAGGACGTACACCCGGTCGGCGCGGCGCGCCATCAGCTCCTTGAGACGTGTCTGCCGCAGATCGGCCTCGCAGATGCCGTGTTCGGGTGAGACACCGTCCGTACCGAGGAAGAGCCGGTCGAACGTCAGCCGCTCCAGGGCCGCTTCGGTCAGCGGTCCCACGAAGCCCTGGCTGAGCGGGCGCAGCGTACCGCCCAGACACTCGACCTGGACCGTCTCGACATCGGCCAGCTCCTGAAGGGCCGTCAGACCCGTGGTCGCCACGGTCACATCCCTCGCCGTGCGCAGTTCATGCGCGAGCGCGCCAACGGTCGAGCCCGCGTCCAGCAGCAGCGATTCGCCCGGCCGTACCTCCGCCGCCGCCCAGCGCGCGATGGCCCGCTTGGCCTCGAACGCCTCGCCCGTACGCTGCCGCAGCGAGGCCTCGGGATGGGCGGCCAGCGCCATCGCACCGCCGTAAGTACGGGCGAGCCGACCGTCGGTGGTCAGTTTCGCGAGATCGCGGCGGATGGTGGACGCCGTGACACCGAGGAGCTGGGAGAGCTCCTCGACGCTGGCGAGCCCGGTCGTGGTGGCGAGATGGACGATACGGTCGCGCCGGGCGTTCGATCCGATCGCTGACATCAGTCTTCTGTCCTCTGGTGCGGGCGAACCGGCGGTCAACGGGCCGGAGTGGTCGACATCTCGGCGGCCTGGCGCAGCGCTTCGACCATGCTACCGGCCTCGGCCCTGCCGGTACCCGCGATGTCGAAGGCGGTGCCGTGGTCGACGGAGGTACGGATGACGGGCAGACCGACGGTGAGGTTGACGCCCGCCTCGATACCCATGACCTTGACGGGACCGTGGCCCTGGTCGTGGTACATGGCCACGATCAGGTCGTAGTCACCGCGCGAGGCGAGGAAGAACGCGGTGTCGGCGGGCAGCGGTCCGACGGCGTCGATACCGTCGGCGCGCAGGATCTCCAGCGCCGGGACGATCTTCTCCTCCTCCTCGCCGTAGCCGAACAGCCCGTTCTCGCCCGCGTGCGGATTGATTCCGCAGACGCCGATGACCGGGTCCGGGACACCGGCGCGCACCATCGCCTCGTGGCCGCGGCGCACGGTCCGTTCGACCAGCCCGGGTTCGATCTTGTTCACGGCGTCGATCAGACCGATGTGCGTGGTGACATGGATGACCTTCACCCGGGGCGTGGACAGCATCATCGACACCTCCTCGACTCCCGTGAGACTGGCGAGGAGTTCGGTGTGTCCGGGATAGGGATGGCCGCCCGCGTGCAGGGCCTCCTTGTTGAGCGGTGCGGTGCAGATGCCCTGCACCTCGCCGCGCAGGGCGAGTTCGGCGGCGACCCGTACGTACTGGTACGCCGCGTCGCCCGCGACGGCGGACAGCCGGCCCCAGGGCAGATCGGCGGGGAGCAGTCCGAGGTCGATGACATGGATACGGCCCGGTGCGGGCGTGGCCTCCGCCGGGCTGTCGACGGAGACGATCTCGCAGGTGATGCCGAGGATCGCGGCGGCCTGGCGCAGCCGCTCCGCGTCGCCGATGACGACGGGACGGCAGCGGCGGACGGTGTCGGCGTGGAGCAGCGCCGGGACGATCACCTCGGGGCCGATGCCGGCGCCGTCGCCCATGGTGACCGCGATGATCGGGAGCGGCCGGCCGGTGGTGTCGGCCTGCTCCGCGGGGGCGGTCGTCGGGGCTGCGTTCACAGGACTTCTCCTTGCGGTACGGATGGGACGGGTACGGATGCGGATGCCGGCGCCGGTACGGGCACGGGTACGGCCGGTGCGAACGGGTGGTGCGGCCGGAGTGCCCGGGCGATCCGCAGCAGTGAGCCGGTGTCGCCGTAACTGCCGGGCCGGGTGACGACCGACCGGCCGTCGGGGGTGCGGCTGTGCACGGCTCCATGGTGGATCTGTCCCACGGGCAGAAGCTGGCTGACACCGAGCGCGTCCAGAACGCGCCGCGCGGTCTCGCCCCCGGTGAGGACCAGATCGGCGGGATACGGCACGGTGGCGACGCTACGCGCGAGGCCGGCCACCACATGGCGGGCCGAACCGGCCTGGATTCCCTCGGAGTTGTCGACGCTCACCACGGTGAGGGCGTCCTCGGGTCCGACGGTGAGCCGGAAGGGGGCGCCGGTCCGGGTGAGGAGTTCCGCCGGCAGCGCGAGATGGCGTGCTCCGACGGCGGTCAGTTGCGCGATCTGCGCAACGGCGCCGGGTTCGGCGGTGCCCACGACGACAAGCAGCGGGCGGGCCGCCTCGGACGCGGGCGCGGGTACGGGCCCGGCGCCGGATGACGGTCCGTGCGCCACTTCTGACGGAGGCTCAGAGGGCTCAGGGAACTCAGTGGACTCGCCCGACGACTTCGGCGGTCCGTCCGCTCCGGCGAGTACGCGCCCGAGGGCGGCGGCGAATCCGCCGGTTCCCATGAGCCGGGCACCGGGCCCGAGCCGGAGCGCCGCGGCGGCGACCGCGTCCAGATCGGCGTCCGTCTCGCAGTCGCAGACGGGAGTGAGCCCCGCCGCCATGAGGGCTCGGAGCCGTGCGGTGAGGTCGCCGAGGGACGAGCGTACGGCGGCGAGCGGGACAACAGCCGTCGGTACACCGCCGAGCGCCTCGGCCACCGAGCGCGGTACGGGCCGCGTCTCCGCGCGCCAGGCGTCCGTCTCGTGCAGCGGCCGTCCGTGCAGGTGGATGATGCCCTCATGGACGGTACGCCCGGCCACCGGCAGCGCGGGCGCGAACACGAGTCCGTCGGCGCCCTCCGCGTAGGCGGCGGTCTCGGCGGCGAGATTGCCGCGCAGCAGGGAGTCCGTCTTCTTGATCAGTACAGTGCCGGCCGCGGCCGTCCGTACCGCCTCTCGGACGATCCGTGCGGCCTCGCCCGCGTCCCGCTGCCGGGTGTCGAGATCGACGATCAGGACCCGGCCGGCGTCCGGAGGCCGTACGGCGCCGGGCCCCAGGACGATCCGGGCGGGCAGACACAGCGCCGCCGCCGTCTCGGCCGCGCCGGACAGATCGTCCGCGAGGGCGAGCACCGGGCAGGGCGCGCGTCCGTTGCGGGGCGTGAGGAACACGGATACCTCCTCCGGGCGGCCCGGGGTGGGCTGCCTCGGTGCCTGATGATGGCACACGCTGCGCGAAGTGCGCGAGATCTCTTGCGCGAAATGCGCAACCGTGCCACCTTGTGCGGCGCGACACCTGTTGGTCCCGGACAGACCGGACACGTTCCGGCCGACCGGACATGTTCCGACCGAACCGGTCGTATTCCGGCCGGACCGGACGTGTGCCGGCGGCCGGACCGATCCTCTCCGGCCGGACCGGACACCCGCAGCCGAGCC
>NZ_FMDK01000751.1 GCF_900091995.1 Streptomyces sp. MnatMP-M17 | reverse complement strand
GGGAGCGGCTGATGTCACTGCGGGCACGCGAGCCCAGCAAGATCCAAACGAGAGGCCCTAATCGAGGAGGCGGGCGCGCAGCCGCTCACGCGTCTCGGGCGCGAGCCCCAGTCCCGCGGTGAGATACGTGTCGGTGGTGCCCCAGACCTTCTCGATGGTCTCGAAGGCCGCCGCGAGATACTCGGCGCGCGCGTCGAAGAGCGGGCTGAGCAGGTCCATCACCTCGGTGGACATTCCGGCGGGCGAATTGTCGCTGCGCCGGACCGGATAGCGGCGGTGCGGATCGTTCGACTTGAGATAGTCCGCCTCGATCGCCTCGGGCTCCACGCCGACCGCGAGCAGGGCCACCGCGACCGAGAGACCGGCCCGGTCCTTGCCCGCCGCGCAGTGCATGAGCGCCGGCATGCTGTCCTCGGCGAGGGCGTGCAGGACACGGCTGTGCTCGGCGGTGCGGTCCTTGATGATCGAGCGGTACGAGTCGGTCATCCGGGCCGCGGCCTTGCCATCCGCGAGGAGCGAGCGGAGCTGGTCCAGATCGCCGTCCCTGACCATCCGCCAGAACTCGGCGCCGTCGGCCGGGTCGGTGAGCGGAATGTTCACATTGCGTACGCCGGGCAGCTCCACGTCCGCTCCGTCGAGCTTCAGATCGGCGGCATTGCGGAAGTCGAAGATCGTGTGAAGCCCGAGGGACGAGAGAAAGGCCGCGTCGGCCGCGGTGGCATTGGCGAGATGGCCGCTGCGGAAGAGCCTGCCCGGACGCACCTGCCTGCCGTCCGTGGTGGGCAGTCCTCCGACATCACGGAAGTTGCGCACGCCGGCCAGCTCGGGCTCTGTCGACGGGACCTGCTGCGTCACGGCCTGCTCCTCCGTGTCTGCCGTCGGCGCGGCTCGCCGACGCTGTCGACCTCTGACACTACGACATCTGTTCGTGTGGCAGTCAGTTCGGCTGTCGGGAATCCGATGGGAGCATTCGGACATTATTCGCGGATAGATATCGCCCAAATGTGCATCTGTCCGTATTGGGCGATTCCTTATGTCCTGCCCCGGTCGCGGATGAGATGGGTTCCGGTCCGTGACCAGGATCATATCCGTGACGTTCCGTGGTGATGACATGTATTCGAATTCCTTGTCTGGAGCGGAGTTCGGAGGCCGTCGTCCACTCAGGGTGACCGGTAAAGCCGGGTTAAATGCGAGTGCGACTTGTCGGTGGAAAAGGATCGCTTGTTCCGCTCGCCCCACTCGCCTACGTTCACCCTCAATCCGGACGGACCGCCGAATCCTGCCGCCGCCCGGAATTCGTATCGTCAAGCAACGCGTGGCAGGAGCGGGGGACCCAGGTAGTACGCCGGTCCGGAAACTCCGGAACGGCTTGGGGTGAAGTCGCGCGACAATCGCGACCGGGCATCTCCCGCCCGAACCCGACAGCTCACCTCGCAGGCGCCGGAGAGGAATTCGCCATGCCCGCGAAGGGTAAGCACCGCCGTCCCAAGGCCAACAACCCGGTATCGCGCGGATTCATAGCCGCCGGTACCGGCGGAGCCGCCATCGCACTTCCGCTCATCGGCGCCACCGGCGCGCACGCCGCTGTGAAGGCCGCACCGGCCACCGCGCCCGAGGCCGTCTCCCAGCAACAGCTCGGTGTGGAGCAGACCGTCGTGGAGCACGCCGGCGCTAAGAAGGCCCACGCCAAGAAGGGCGCCACCAAGACCCGGATCTACACCGTGGTCGCGGGCGACTCCCTGTCGAAGATCGCCAAGAAGCAGCATGTCCACGGTGGCTGGCACAAGCTGTACGCGGACAACCGCGAGGCCGTCGGCCCGAACCCGTCGCTGATCCACCCCGGGCTGAAGCTGACCATCAAGGCGCGCGGCGCGGACCACACGCGTCCCGCGAAGCCGGTCGAGCCGGCAGAGCCGTCCAAGTCTTCCGACAGCGCCTCGAACGACACCGGTTCCTCGGATCCGTCCACCACCACGCCGGCCGACGACAACGCCGGTTCGACGCCCGCGCCCGCCGACACGCCGGAGCAGAGCAGCGGCTCCGGCTTCACCGCGCCCGTCGACGATCCGCAGATCGGCACTCCGTACCGTGCCTCGGGCAGCAGTTGGGCCAGCGGCTACCACACCGGTGTGGACTTCCTGGTGTCCACGGGCACCGAGGTGAAGGCGGTCGGCGCGGGCACGGTCGTGACGGCGGGCTGGGGCGGCTCGTACGGCAACCAGGTCGTCATCGAGCACAGCGACGGCCACTACTCGCAGTACGCCCATCTGTCCTCGATATCCGTCTCCGAGGGCGATACCGTCAGCGAGGGCCAGCAGATCGGTCTCTCCGGCGCCACCGGCAATGTCACGGGACCGCATCTGCACTTCGAGATCCGTACCGGACCGGAGTACGGCTCGGACATCGACCCGCTGGCGTATCTCCGCGATCAGGGTGTCAACATCTGAGGCACGGCACCGACTGAGGCATGGCGTCGTTCTTGCTGCGTTCTCCGTTCTCCGTTCTCCGTTCTCCGTTCTCCGATCTCCGATCTCCGCCCGGCACCGGTACTTCCGTGTCGGGCGGAGAGCGTTGGGCATATTCCCGCTTGGCCGAAAATTGACCGATGGTGTATCTCACGCCTGGTCAACCCTTCCTTACGGTCGCGTAGGTCACATCTGCGGGTGAAAGATGTGGTGTTGTGGCAGACGATTCGAGATCAAGAAGAAGAGGCGTATTCGGGTCGTACACGGCGATCGGTGACAGCTTCACGGAGGGCGTGGGCGATCCCGGACCCGATGGACGGTATGTCGGCTGGGCGGACCGGCTCGCGGTTCTGCTCGCCGATCGACTGGCTGACCAACACGCCGACGTGGTGACCGACGAGACCGTCCCGGCCGGTCATGCGGACACCGTGCACGGAGATTTCCGGTACGCGAATCTCGCCGTACGCGGCCGGCTCCTCGACCAGATCGTCACCGAGCAGATTCCCCGGGCCAAGGAACTCGCCCCCGATCTGGTGACCTTCTGCGGTGGCGGCAATGACATCATCCGGCCCGGCACGGATCCCGACGATGTCGCCGAGCGCTTCGAGCGGGCCGTCGCCGATCTGACCGGAGCGGTCGGCACGGTCATGGTGACCACGGGCTTCGACACCCGAGGCGTTCCCGTACTCCGTCATCTGCGCGGCAAGATCGCGACGTACACCGCCCATGTACGTGCCATCGCCGACCGCTACGACTGTCCGGTGCTCGATCTCTGGTCCCTCAAGTCCGTCCAGGACAGGCGGGCCTGGGACGGCGACCGGCTGCATCTCTCACCCGAGGGCCACACCCGTGTCGCGCTGCGTGCCGCGCAGGTGCTCGGGCTCGATGTGCCCGCCGACCCGGACCAGGCATGGCCGCCGCAGCCGCCGCGCGGCACCTTCGAGGTACGGCGCGACGACATCAACTGGGCGCGCGAGTATCTGGTGCCGTGGATCGGGCGCCGGCTGCGCGGAGAGTCCTCCGGGGACCATGTCGAGGCGAAGCGCCCGGACCTTCTGCCCTTGAACCAGTGACGGCGGTGCCGGACTGGAGTACCGACGGGCATCCCGGTCCGGCTGTCCTTCCGGTGCTGCGCAGCGGAGGGACTGTCCAACGGGACCGCGACGGTCACCATCCATCCGAACGGCGACGACACCTGGCGGTTCGATCTACGGCTCCGGCTGCGGTTCTCCGATGCGACGCATCTGTCGGTCAGCGCCGAGAACATCGAGCTGAACGAGGACCGGAACACCACCCAGGTCTCCCTGGGCGGCCCGCCGAACTGATCCGTCCCGGAGCGGATTCCGCGGCTGAGGGATCCGCTCGAGCACTCCGCCCGCGAAGATGTCGTACAGCGGCAGCGTCTCCAGATGCACATAGCCGATATGGCAGTCGCACACCGCCAGCGGGCATGCCCGGGGCGCGAGCGCCTTCCGGTACGAGCCGTCGTAGAGATTGCCCAGCTCGGCGCGGACGAAGTGGCAGCGCCGTACGGTCCCTTCGCCGTCCACCGAGATCACCGACTCACCGGTCCGGCAGGGCAGCCCGGCAGAGCTGTGCGGCCTGCGGCTGTACGGGAAGAGAGGATCGAGCTCCGTCCAGCGGGCGGCCTCCTCGTCCGTATAGCTGTGGCCCTCGGCCGCGTTGATCCAGAGATAGATGTGCGCGGGCAGTTCGGCGCGCAGTCGGCGGGCGTGCTCAAGATGCTCGGCGAGCCCGACGACGCCCACACTGAAGCGGATGGAGCGGTCCGCGAGGTCCTGGCACTTGGCGAGGAACCGGTCGTACGGCGTCTGCCCGGGGTGGTAGGTGCACCACAGCGCCAGCTTCGCCGGATCGGCGTCGGCCAGCCAGTCGGTACGGCAGCTCAGATTGGTCTGGATGGCCACGCGCCCGACATGCGGCAGATGCGACAGCTCGCTGAGCGTCCGCCGGTACCAGGACCGGACCAGCCCTTCGCCCCAGGGCGTGAAGAGCACCGACAGCCGGTCGTCCCGCTGCTCCGACACCCAGGAGGCGAACCGCTCCAGTGCCTCCCTGTCGGAGCGGAGCTGCTCGCGGCTGTCCCGCCGCTTGGCGAACGGGCAGTACGGACAGTCGTAGTCGCAGGAGGCGAGCGGGCCTCGGTAGAGGATCGTCAGGTCCACGGGGCTCACTTCACCTCGTACGCGGCCATCGCGGCCCGTACGGCGGGAGAGAAGAGCGCCGGGCCCAGCGCGTCCGAATACGCGAGTCCCTCGGGCGAGAGACGCAGCAGCCCGGGATCCGTGCCCGTGTCCAGCCAGCCGAGCTCCGCGAACCGGTCCAGCTCGGCCGGGAAGTCCTCGGCCGGCACCGAGCCGAACCGCTCGCGGTAGTCGGCCACCTCCATGCCCTGGGCCTGGAGAAGCGACTGAAGAAGATGGCGGCGGCGTGCCTCGTCCTCGTCGACCGGGCGGCCGACCTCCGCGCGGGAGAAGTCCTCCGTGGCCGTATAGGTGTCGATGATGGTCCGTATCTCGCGCATGTCGACCGCGTAGTCGAAGGAGTAGTGGAGCCGTGAGGTGTACGAGCGGGCTCCGCAGCCGAGACCGATCATGCCGTCGGTCTGGCACGCGTAGTCGTCCGCGCCTCGTGGTGGAGCGCCCGTGCCGCTGTCCGTGCCGCTGTCCGGGAGGCGGAACATCCGCATGGACACCTGCTCGTATCCCTTGGCGAGAAGCCGGTCCCGGCCCTGCCGGTAGAGCCGCAGCCGCTGGGCGTCCCAGACGGCGTCGCTTCCCGCGTCCAGCCTGCCGAGCCCGGTGAGCGGCCGTATGTAGAGCGGATAGAGATACAGCTCCTCGGGCCGCCAAGCGAGCGCGGCATCCAGGGAGTGGCGCCAGGTGTGCTCCGTCTGGCCGTCGATACCGTAGATCAGATCGATATTGAGGACCGGGATCCGGGCGTCACGGATACGGCCGAGCGCGGCCTCGACATCGGCGCGGCGCTGCGGGCGTACGGCGGCTCTCGCCTCCGCGTCGACAAAGCTCTGGACACCGATGCTCAGCCGGGTGGCGCCGCGCCCGGCGAGCACGGCCAGCCGGTCGGCGGTCGCCGTGGCCGGCGAGGG
>NZ_FMDK01000165.1 GCF_900091995.1 Streptomyces sp. MnatMP-M17 | reverse complement strand
CCGGCGCCCCCGCCGGCGCCGCAGGCGGCAGCGCACGGATGACCGGCTGACCGCTCTCCTCGTGGCCGTAGCACTGGCCGCTGTCCTGGCGGTGGCCGTCGTCAACTGGCTGCTGGTCCACTGGTGGATCCCGGTCGCCGTCGGCGCGCTCGCGGTGCTCGCAGGCGGCGGCCGGCTCTGCCGGAAACGGCAGAGCGCGCGGTGGGAGGCGGTGCGCGCACAGGGGCTGCGTTACGGGCTGTCTCAGCTGGACGCCCTGCACCATTCCCGCTTCGAGGACGCGGTTCGAGAGTTGATGAACCGCGACGGCTGCCGGAACGCGGTCCGTGTCGGGGGCGGCGGTGACCTTGGGGCCGACGTGAAGGCCACCGATCCCTACGGGCGGCGCTGGGTGATCCAGTGCAAACATCGCCGCAACGGCCTGGCCGGCGCCGCGGTGGGCACGCCGGATCTCCAGGTCCTCAACGGCACCGCCCGCCAGGTCCACGGCGCCGACATCGCGGTGATCGTAACGAACGGCCGGGTGACCGCACCGGCCGCGGCTTTCGCCAAGCAGCAACGGCTGCACGTGGTCGACCGCCATATCCTCGGAGCGTGGGCGTCCGGCTCACGCCCCTTGTGGGAGCTGCTCCGGGCCGTCCCGCCGCCTCGCGGACCGGCCGCCCCGTCCTAGAAGTGAGCGTGCTTGGCCGACGTCGTTGTGGTGGCGCTCGCCGCAGCGGAGACGGCGTGGCACCTTGTCAGCCCCGCCGGCGACATCGTCAGCGGCGGACCCTGCGGCGGCGGCACCTGCCCTTCCAGTCGAGGGCCGAACTGGATGCCGTCCGTGACTCCGACCACTACACGTCACACATCGGCGCCGTCGCCGAGTACGGCATCCCCGGCACGGCGCGGCACGCCCATCCGGCCGACGACCACGACGGCCGGGCCCCCGTCGGCCCAGGCTTCACCGCCGCCCATGGCGGCCACTACCGCTGGTACGAACCGGAACGCTGACACCCGGCTCTGCCGACCACCCGCGAAGCGAAGACACCGTCCCCGGCATTGCAACTGCCTGCGGACGGAGCCGTCACCCGAGAAGGGCGGACCTTGCACTGTCCGGGAGCGTGGCGGGAGGTGCTTCCGTTCCGGGCGGCCACCGGAACCGTCGGCCTGCCGTTCGGAACCCTCGAAGGGCGAAGGTCCATGCTGCGGACTGTAGTGCCACTGCTTTGTGGTTGCTATTTTGGTGTCATGACGCAGATGACTCTTCGGATTCCCGACGCGGCTGACGCGTCGATCAGGGCCGGCGCCGAAGCAGCCGGCCTTTCTCTCAATGCCTACATCGTCCGCGCGGCATCACGACAGGCCACCCTCGACTCCGCACGGCGGCTCGCCGCGCTGGGCCTCGGCGACGACCTCGACTGCGCGGGCGACACTCTGTGAACCGTGGGGAAATCTGGACCCTCGGCGACGGGCGCAACGTCCTGGTCGTGTCCCTTGACGGCATGGAAGAGGCGTACGGCGCGGTCCTGGCCATCGTGCTGCACCGCCCCGGGGTCTATCCGGACACGGCAATGTCCGTCGTGATCACCGACCCTCTGCCGTGCACAGCCGTGGCCGTCAACCTTCAGCAGATGAGGACGGCCCGTTTCGATGGCGCTAAACTCCAGGGCGCTGTGGCCACGGACGTCATGGACCGCGTCAGCCAGGCGCTCCGCGCGGTTCTCGACCTGTACTGACGGGCCAGAGCTGCGGCGACAAGGACGCGCGCCATGGTTTCAGCCCCTGGTTGTTGATGCCGGCGGCCAGGCGCGCAGTGGTGGAGATTCGGGCGGGCGTCACCCGATGAACGTCACGTTCGGGGCCTTGACGGTGCCGTCGACCACAGGCACGTCCGGACGCAGGTGCGCCATCTCCAGCGGCAGCGCGGGCAGCCCGCGGCCGACGGGCCGTGCGGGCTCCCTTGTTGCCCCGCACCCGAACCCACGCCACCAGCATGTCGCCATCGTGCCGTCCGGACATACCGCCCGAGCCACCCGCTCCGTCTCCGCCGGAATCTCACCCAACCCGAACTCCCGCAGTGACACTGACACCCTCCCCAAACGCACCGTCGGTCTTCACCACCCACAACCAGGTGGTGAAGACCGATGTCACACACAGGGACCGCCCTGTTTACCAACAGTGCCCATGGGGCTGGCCCCCTTCTTGGGTGGTCAGCCGGTCAGGGGCTGCCACCGTTCTTCCTGCGCGGGGTCGAGCCTGCTGCCCCACACCAGTGCCCCACTCACCAGGCCGGGCTTGTCCCGCGTGGCCAGGGCCGGGGCTTCGAGCATGTCGGCAGCCTCTTCCAGGTAGGTGACCAGGGTGTCGAGCTCCTCGCCGGGGCCTTCGCAGTAGCGGGACCAGCGGCCCAGGTAGCCGGTCGCGGCGTCCACGTACAGGCCCGAAGTGCGGTCAGCCGCGCCGTAGGAGACAACCGGAATCCAGGCTGCCTTCCACACGGTGATCCGGTCGTATTCGGGGCGGCGGGCGTTGAGGGTGTCCTCATGGGCCTGGGAGTCCATCTGCTGCCGGTGGAAGGCGGCTACGGTGTCCAGGGTCATCAGGGCCCAGTTGCCGGGCATGCATCCCGCGCCGTTGACCCCGTCGTCGCCTGCGGTCAGGAACCACAGGGCGCGCAGACCGGCGGGTATCTGGATACCGAGGTCGTGTTCCAGGGCGGTGATGGCGGCGGGGCTCACGCCGGCGCGGAGAGCAGCGCGGGAATCGGGGGCGTTGCGCTGGAGCCAGCGGATGATGCGCTGCCAGGCATCGGCGATCTCCCGTTCGGTGACCGCGTCGGCGGCAGGGTCGGCAAGCTGGTCCTGGTCCTGGTCCTGGTTTTGGGCGTCCGCGACAGGCTCGGCGGAGGTAACCGGGTACACGTACCGGACCTCGATCCGGTCCGGCTCGCGGATGTAGCCGATGGCCAGGGCGGGGCAGTCCTCGAACACGTCGCCGTCGACCATCACGGTGAGAACGCCGGGCAACCCCGAAGGCCGGCCCATGTCCGGATCGTCGGCCAGCTGGCCAGCCAGAACCTTCAAGGCGTAAGGGACACCGGCCCCTAACTGGGAGGCGGTATCGCGTACGTGCGAGGGGATCTCGACGTTCACAGCCTGGTGCTCCTTGCCGGTCGGATGCAGGACGGTGCCCGTCATGCAGTAGGACGCCCGCGCTCACCAGGGGTTGGCGCAGCGGGCCGCGCGCTCCGGCAAGAGGACCCGATGAGGCAGCCGCGCGGCGCCGGGCAAACGCCTGCGGTGCAGCGGAGTTGTAGAGGCTACAGGTGGAGGCCGGGGCGCATGCGAGACGTACGAGGAGCCCTTCACGCGCTGATGCCGGTCCGTCGCGCCAACGGTGTGCTTGCGGGGGAGGCATGCGGGGTTGGTTGCGTGCTCGTATTGCATTGGTCGGTCCAAAACGGCTACGGTACTCGCATGGCTCGGCCCAGGACATTCGATGAGGCGGGAGCCCTGGACGCGGCGATGCGTGCTTTCTGGGCGAACGGTTATGAGGCCACTTCGACTCAGGATCTGTGCGAGGCGACCGGCCTGGGCCGCAGCAGTATCTACAACACCTTCAAGAGCAAGCCCGACCTGTTCAAACGGGCGCTGGCCCGCTACATCGACATGACCACCACTGCCCAGCTGGCGATCCTTGAGGATCCGGGCCTGCCCGCCGTGGAGCGGATCCGCGTTCTGCTGGTCAAGATCATCGAGGCAGAGGTGGAGAACCGGCTGAACGGCCGGAGCATCGGCTGCCTCGGCGTCAACACCACTGTCGAACTCTCGGGGCGCGACGGCGACATCGCCCGGCTGCTGGAGCGTGACACGGACCGCCGGATGACCGTCCTGCGGGCCACCCTGGAGGCCGGCCGGCGCGCGGGCGACATTTCGTCGAACCGGACTCCGGAGGCGCTCTCCCGGTATTTGAACGCGGTGATCGGCGGGATGCGGGTGTCTGCTCAAGGGGGCGCCGACCGGACCACCCTGGAGGCCATCGCGGAGACGGCGATGGACGCATTGACCTGCTGACCCGTCGATATCACTCATCCTCGCCCGGCCTGCGCGGCAGGCTCAGCAGGCCTACGGCTGCCCGAATTTTGTACTGAATGATTCAAAATCGAGTCCGAAGGAGCACAGTATGCCCTTGAACACACCGCACACCATTGCTCAGGCACCCAGCGCAGGACGCTTGCGCCGGCCACCCGCATTACCGGCCCGCCACCTGCGTCAGCCATGGAAGAGGGAGCAGTGAGCATGCCTCGTGCCGTATATCTCCTGGCTGTCGGCATCTTCGCCATGGTGACGAGCGAGTTCGTGGTCGCCGGACTGATGCCGCAGATGGCCGACGGGCTGGATGCCACCATCCCCCAGATCGGATATCTCATCACCGCCTTCGCGGTGGCCATGGCCGCCGGTGGGCCGTTACTCACGGTGGCTGTGCTGAGGATCCCTCAGAAGCAGGCCCTGATGGTGCTGTTCGCCATTTTCCTCGTCGGCAACATGCTGGCCGCCGTCGCTTCCTCCTACGGCATCATGATGGCGGCGCGCATCATTACGGGCATCGCGTCGCAGGCGTTCTTCGGTGTCGCCATCTCGATGTGTGTCCGGCTGACCCGCCCGGAAGTACGTGGCCGGGCCGTCGCGGTGGTCATGAACGGGCTCATGCTCGGCACTCTGCTGGGCCTGCCACTGTCCACCCTGATCGGGGAGCGTCTGGGCTGGCGCGCGGCTTTCTGGGCGATCGCCGTCCTGACGGTGATCGCGGCAGTGTGCACCGCCATCGGTGTGCCCCGGCTGGAGCGGGCCGACGGCGGCGGCGGGTTCCGGCAGGAAGTGACAGTGTTCAGGAATGCCAGGCTCTGGCTCGTGCTTTCCACCAGCACCCTGATCATCGGGGCGACCTTCTCCGCGTTCAGCTACTTCAACCCGATCCTGACCGAGGTCACCGGCTTCAGCACCGGCACCGTCCCGCTGCTCCTCATCGCCTACGGTGCCGCCACCGTGGTCGGCAACAACATCGTCGGCCGGCTGGCGGACCGCCACACCCTCCAGGTGCTCCTCTACGGTCTGCTGCTCAACGTCGTCTTCCTCACCGGCTTCGCGCTGCTGGCCGATGTGCCCGCCCCGGCGCTGGTCTGCATGATGGGAATCGGCCTGGTCGGCGTCACCATGAACCCGGCGATGGTCACCCGTGTCCAGCGCGCCGGCAACGCCGGGCCGCTGGTGAACACCGTCCACTCCTCCTTCATCACTCTGGGCATCATCATCGGCTCCTCGGTCGGCGGGCTGGCCATCGACAACTACGGCCTGCGCGCACCGCTTTGGCTGGGAGCCGCCATGGCCGTACTCGGCCTCGCGAGTCTCCTGCCCGACCTGATCCGCCGTTCCGCGTCGGCCGGCGCGCCGGAGACACACGCGCAGACGGCCGCGGCCGCTCAGCCGGAAACCGACAAGCAGAGGGAAGAGGTCTGACCGCTCATGCCAACCTTCGAAGGCAAGACCGCCCTGGTCACCGGAGGCAGCCGGGGGATCGGTGCCGCCATCACCCGCCGGCTGGCGGCAGGAGGCGCCCGTGTCGCCATCACGTACGCCCGTAACAAGGACCTGGCCGAGGCACTGGCCGAACAGATCCGGCGGGAAGACGGCCGGGCCATCGCGATCGCTGCCGACGCCACCGACGCGACGGCGATCACGAACGCTGTGGACGCCACGGTCGCCGAGTTCGGCGGCGTCGACATCCTGGTCAACAACGCCGGGTACGCGGACATGTCCATGCCGGCGCTCGAAGACGTACCGCTGGAGGTCCTGGACCACACCATCGCGGTCAATGTACGCGGAGCGTTCCTGACCGCGCAGGCGGTGTCCCGGCACATGGGCTCCGGCGGCAGAATCATCAACATAGGAAGCTGCCTGGCGAGCCATGTCCCCTCTCCCGGCCTGACCTCGTACGCGATGAGCAAGGCGGCCATCACCGGCCTGACCCTGGGCATGGCGCGCGACCTCGGTCCGCGCGGCATCACTGTCAACCAGGTCGCTCCCGGGTCGATTGACACCGATATGAACCCGGCGGATGGGCCCGGCGCCGACTACCAGCGCTCGCAGAACGTCTTCAACCGTTACGGCACGGCCGACGAAATCGCGCACGCGGTCGCCTATCTTGCCTCCCCCGAGGCCGCCTTCGTCACCGGCGCCACGCTGGCGATCGACGGCGGATCCAACACCTGATTCGTACCACCTTTCAGCCCCGGCGGAGCGGCGCGAAGTCGCCGCTCCGCCGTTTCGGCATGCCCGGAAAGGAATCCCCGATAAAAGCGTCATGGGAACTACCCGCCCGGGTGGACCGGTTCACCTTGGCGAGTAGGAGCGGGTAGCCGGGCCCGACCACCCGCGCTGCTAGTGGTTAACGGGGCGCACGGTGAAATAACGTCGTTCCGCCGAACGGAAACAGCACGGCATCCGATCCATCCGTGCCTCCCGGAAAAACATGGCCCGCCATCGCGCCGCGCCGGGCCGTTCCCGGGGGCATTCCTCTCCTGACGAGCGCAGAACCGGTATGGCGCCTCATCACATCCTCAAAGGGGTAAAAGCCCATGGCCTCGAAACATATCGACCGGCGCACGATGCTGACACGCGGTGCCGCCGTCGCAGGCAGTGCCGCCGTCGGCACCGCGCTGGCAGCCGATCCGGCGACCGCTGCGACGACTCCCGGCATCGGGACCCGGACAGCGGCCGGGACCGGGGCCACCATCGGTCCGGACGACCCCCGGTACGACCTGCTCACCAACGGCATCAACCAGAGGTTCATCGCTCAGCCGGACCACATCAAGATGATCCGCTCCACGAAGGACGCCGAGGACTCGGTACGAGCGGCGTATCGCGCGGGCAAGCGCATATCGGTGCGCAGCGGCGGCCACTGCCTGGCGGATTTCACCTGCAACCCCGAGGTCGAGATCATCCTGGACTTCTCCGAGATGACGGGCGTCGACTACGACCCGCGGTTCCGCGCGTTCGTCGTGGAATCCGGTGCCCGGCTGTACAACGTCTTCGAGGAACTGTACAAGGGCTGGGCGGTGACCCTGCCCGGCGGAGTCTGCCACAGCGTGGGCGTCGGCGGCCATGTTTCCGGTGGCGGCTACGGCCTGCTCTCCCGGGCGTACGGGCTGGTGGTCGACCATCTGTACGCGGTCGAAGTGGTCGTCGTGGACACACGGGGAAAGGTCCGCACGGTGATCGCCACGCGCGAGAAGGACGACCCCAACCGGGATCTGTGGTGGGCCCACACCGGCGGTGGAGGAGGCAACTTCGGTCTGGCGACGCGTTACTGGTTCCGTTCCCCCGAGGCGACCGGCACCGTTCCGGGTGACCAGTTGGTCTCCCCGCCGACGACCATGCTCACCAGCGCCATAGACATCCGGTGGGAGGACTTGACCGAGGCCGGATTCACCCGCCTGATGAAGAACTTCGGCGCATGGCACGAGGCCAACAGCGCCCCGGACTCCGTCTACCGCCACCTCAGCAGCCTGTTCAACGTCAACACCCGGGCCCACGGCCGGCTGAGCCTGTACACCCAGATCGACGGCGACATCCCCGGCGCCGACAAGCTGCTCGACGACTACCTCAAGGCCATCACCGCCGGCATCGGGGCCAGGCCCACGGCCATGACCAAGCCCAGTGGAGAACTGGCGGCCATGCCCAACCTCATTGAGCCGACGCGCATGCACTGGCTCAAGGCGGCCCGCATGGTGGGCGCGCCTGATCCGGTGGGCGCCAATCCGGAGGCGAGGGTGGGGCTGAAGTCGGCCTACTTCAAGAAGAACTTCACCGACCATCAGGTCGCCGAACTGTACCGGTATTTCTCGGATCCCGATTTCGGCAGCCCGGATACCACCATGGTGCTGCTTTCCTTCGGCGGCACGATCAATTCGATTGCCGAGCCCGACACCGCCAGCGCGCAACGCAGTTCGGTGTTCAAAGTGCTGTTCCAGACCATCTGGTCCGAGCCGGAGCAGGACGACTACTACATGGCCTGGATCCGGTCGTTGTACGAGGACGTATTCGCTGAGACCAAAGGTGTCCCGGAGATCGGCGATGTCACTGACGGCTGCTACATCAATTATCCCGACATGGACATGGCCGACGACCGGTTCAACCGTTCCGGGATTCCCTGGCACTTCTTGTTCTACAAGGACAACTACGCGCGGCTGAGGAAAGTGAAGAGCCGCTGGGACCCGTCGGACTTCTTCCGCCACTCGATGTCCGTCAAGCCCGCCCGGTGACGCCCCGACCACACGCCGTGCGCCCGTGCAGTGTTTGGCACGGACGGGGGCGCCACACGGTTCCCGCCTTCTCTCCACACCCGTCCTGATGAGGTGCGTCCATGTTTGCCCTGCCCACCGATCAGCCCGTCCTCTCCCGTCCTGGCCGGCCGTCGGCGCCCTCCGTGTCCACGGTGGAGGTACGGAACGTGACGGATGCCGAGATCCCGCAATGGACCCGCACCTGGGCCTCGGCATACCTGCAGCCGCTGGTGGAGGGCACCGCGGACTTCATGCGCGAGACGATCGCTCATGACCGGGTCATCGGGGCGTTCGACCTGGGGCAGTGCGTGGGCACGTACCGCAGCTCCGCCCAGGAGCTCACGGTCCCGGGCGGAGGGTTTCTGCCGGCTTCCGCCGTTTCCAAGGTGTCGGTGGCCGGCACCCATCGCCGGCGCGGACTGCTCAGCCGGATGCTGGGGATGGACCTGCGTGGTGCGCTGGAGCGTGGGGAACCGGTCGCCGTGCTCGATGCTGCGGAGTACCCGATCTACGGCCGGTTCGGATTCGGCCCCGCGACATCCATGGCGTGGTTCGAGATCGACGTGCACCGTGCCGGTCTCGACCCTCGGCGTACCACCGACACCGGGGGAGTGGAGACCGTCTCCGCCGACGAATACCGCAAGCTGGCGCCGGAGGCATACGAGCGCTTCCGCCTGGACCAAGCGGGCGCTCTTCGCCGCGACGCCATGTGGTGGCGGGAAGCGACCGGGCAGCGAGTGCGCCCGGGCACCACATGGACCGAGCCGTTCTATGCCGTGCGCAGGACTCCGGACACCGGCGAGGTCGACGGCCTGCTGTGCTTCACCGCTGAGGAGACCTGGGCATCAATGGTGCCGCGGTCACCGCTGTACATCCGGGATCTCATAGCGCTCTCGCCCGCCGCCGAGCGCGCCCTGCTGCGCTACGCGGTCACCGTCGACTGGGTCGACACGGTCCATCTTCCTTACCGGGCCCCCGACACGCTCGCACCGCTGTGGCTGGACGACCCGCGCGCGGCCCGTCTCACCACGCTCAGCGACTACATGTGGCTGAGGATCCTCGATGTACCGCGTACGTTGGCCGCGCGTACGTACGGGGTGGAGGGAACACTTGTACTGGAGGTGCGGGACGCGGACGGATACGCGGCGGGCACCTGGCTGCTGCACGGGGGACCGGAGGGAGCCTCATGTGTCCGCACGACCCAGCCGTCCGATCTGCGCCTCGATGTAGGGGACTTGGCCCGTCTGTATCTCGGCGATGAGGCGGCCACACGGCTGGCGGCGGTGGGGTGCGTCGAGGAAGTGCACGGCGGGGCACTGCGGCGGGCCGACCTGATGTTCCGTACCGGCCGACGGTCCTGGTCTCCCAGGGCGGCGGTCAGGAGCGCGGCGGGCCCGGCCTGACCAGCACGGGCCGAGCCACATGGCCGGGCCCGGCCACGGCCGATGAGGAATGTTCGCCGCTACGAGCCGGTTTCCTTCGGCAGGTGCCAGGAACAGAGGAGTGGATGCGTATGCGTGCTCTTGTCGTTGATCACCACGCGCCGGGAAGACTGGCCTTCCGGGCCGTTCCCGACCCAGTGCCCGGCCCCGACGAGGTGCTCGTCAAAGTCGCCGCGACGTCCTTGAACTACGGGGAGTTACCACAGTCCGACGAGGTGCCGACCGGTACGGTGCCGGGCTGGGACGCGGCGGGGACGGTCGAACAGGCCGCCGCTTCGGGCGCCGGGCCGAAACCCGGGAACCGGGTGGTCACCTGGGGCTGGGGCGGAGGCTGGGCGGAACTGCGGGCCGTGAACGTCGGTGAGCTCGCGGTCCTGCCTGACGGGGTGGATTTCGTCCAGGCCGCAGCCCTGCCGGTTGCCGGTCTCACCGCACTGCGCGCCTTGCGCAGAGCTGAGGTACGGCCGGGTCTGCGGGTCGCCGTCACCGGCGCGTCGGGAGGCGTCGGCCACTTCGCCGTGCAGTTGGCGCACTTGGCGGGTGCCGAGGTGTACGCGCTGGTCGGCAGTCCGGCCCGCGGCGAGGGACTGACCGCGCTCGGCGCCGACCATGTGCTCACCGACCCTGCGCAGATCGACACACCGGTGGACATCGTCCTCGACAACGTCGGCGGCCCGCTGCTCACCGACCTGCTCGGGCACCTCGCCGAGGGCGCGCTGGTCGTGTCGATCGGCGCCGCCTCCAGCCGGCCGACGAGCGTCCCCGCGTACAAGCTGGTCGAAGGCCGGATCACCCTGACCGGATTCCGGGAGGGCGGCAACTCGGCCGCCGATCTGGCCCACCTGGCCGGTCTTCTCGGGGATGGCCGACTGCGGGCCTGGGCGGACCGGGTCACCGACTGGGAGTCGGCGAGCGAGTCGGCCGCCGCCTTGCTGAGCCGCCAGGTACGCGGCAAGGCCGTCCTCACGATCGGCTGACCGGAGGACTCCCGCCCGGAGTCCCACCCGCGGCCGGCTGCCAGTACGTTCTTCCGCATGCGTGCGTGCCGTGCGCGTTCAGCGGCTCCATGCCGCCCGGACGCGCACGGCCTTTTCGTGTTTCCGGGTCCGGGAGGCGGCGGTCCGAGGCGGACGGTCCGTGTGTTGGGCGGCTCGCTCTGTGAGCTGTTACCCGACCGAGTAGGGGCGGGTGGTGCTCGCCGACCACTTGGGCTGCTAGTGGTGCCCCGATGCCGCACGGGCATAGCGTCGTGGCATCGGCCGGAGACTTCGCCAGCCCCGGCTGTTTGTACGTGACCGGCGCCCGCCCCAGAACCGCACGTGCTGCCCGTCCGTACCGGTGCCCCGCCTCGTTCCCCGGACTCGGAGGGGTTCGCGCGCCACCGCACATCTCCACGCGCCGCACGCAATCGGAATCGAGGGACCATGCTTACGAGCACCTACGAGAACGCGCGCCACTCTCCCGCGTCCGATTCCCCGCCCGTCGGTGAGGCGTTACGGTCGGCCATGCGGCTGTTTCCGACCGGTGTCGCGCTTCTGACCGCCGGTGAGGGGGCTCAGGCCACCGCCATGACCATCAACGCCCTGATGTCCGTTTCGCTCACACCGCCGCAGGTGCTTGTGAGTGTTCTGCATACGGCCCGCCTGCACCCGGTGCTGGAACACACCGGCACCTTTGCCGTTCATCTGCTGGCGGGTGACCAGGCCGCCACGGCCGAGCTGTTCTCCTCCTCCGAGAAACCCTCCGGTCCCGCACTGCGACCTTTCCTGACGGCCCACGTGCTGCCACGGGTACTCACCTCGCTGAGCTGTGTGGTGCAGGCGGTCTACCCGGGAGGCGACCACAGTTTGTTCCTCGGCCACGTCGAGAAGGTCAAAACGGAGGCCGGCGCTGCCGAGCGACAGCCGTTGATCTTCCACCGAGGCGTCCTGCGTGAGGCCGGCGGGGTCGGCCCGGCGGGGACAGCCACCGGTGGCATGACGAACCCGGCGCGCTGACAGCCGCGCGCCCGTTCTCTCCTGTATGTGCTCCTTCCGCCAACAGTGAGGTGTGTGTTGTCCGTCCTGCCCGCCGGGATCCCGGCCGAAGTCATCCATGCCGCCGGTGACGGCCCCCGTCCGCTGCCCGCCGCCGCTAATGTCGGCATGTTCCGTCCACGGGACGTCTACGGAGTTCTGCGGCCCAGGACCGTGGAAGAAGTACGTGAGGTGGTACTGGCCTTCTCCCACTCGCCGCACGGCCCCCGGCTGCACGCCGTCAGTACCGGGTACAACTGGGGCCTGGGGTCACGGGAACCGGCCGTCGGCGACGTGGTGACCATGGACCTGAGCGGCTTGGACCAGGTGCGCAGAACGGACACCGACGGAGGCTGGGCGGTGATCGAGCCGGGTGTCACCCAGATCCGGCTGGCCGCCATGCTGGCCGGCACCGGCCGCATGCTGAACCTCACCGCATCCTCCGGGCACACCAGTGTGCTCGGCAACATCGTGGACCGTGGCGTAGGGCTGCGCCGGCAGCGCACCATGGATCTGGCCGGGCTGGAGGTGGTGCTGCCCGACGGCGAGTTGATACGTACCGGCTGGTGGCCCAACGAGGACGGCACGACCGCCGTCAACCCGCAGGGGCTGGGACCATCTCCTCTGGCCCTGTTCACCCAGTCCGACCTCGGCGTGGTCACAGCCGCGGTCGTCCGTCTGCTGCCACGGCCGGAGGCCCACCGGGTGCTGCGTGCCGGCTTCGGCCGGAAGGATCTGGCCGCGGCACTCGACGAGTTGCGCCGCTGGACCGCGCAAGGCCTGGTCTCCGGTGTGCTCAAGGTGTACGACACGGTGTCCACCGCGTCCTACGGTGGCGTGGGCGGCGAGTATCTGGCGCACATATGTGTGGATGGCACACGCCGCTCGGTCGACGCCGTGACCCGTGCCATCGAAGAGGAAGCGGCCGACAGCGGCCTCTTCGGGCCGGTCCTCCGTTCGGACGAACAACCCGCCGCTGCGGACGACCTCGTCGCCCGCGCGCTGGAGCGCGCGTACGTCGGCGACCCCGCGCACAACGAGGAGATGCTGCGCTCAGCCGTCGGCCGGCACGCGGCACAGGTCGACACCAAGGGCGGCGGCTGGCTGTTCTTCCTTCCGCTGCTTCCCTTCACCGGACGGGCCGTTGCCCAGGCCCAGGACCTGCTCGACAAGGTGCACGCCGAGACGGGGGTGCGCGCCGGGTCCACGGTCAACGCGCTGGATCCGGACGTCATCGATCTGGTCGTCTCCTTCCGCTTCCCTCGTACCGAGCAGGATGCCGAACGTGCCCACCGCGCGCTGGATCTGACGTACGAGATGTTCTCCGCGGCGGGCTTCGTCCCGTACCGCCTCGACTCCGATCACCATTCCTGGGTGGACCGTCTCTCCCCCGACCCGGCGGCGCGAGCGTTCGTGCGCCGTCTGAAGCAGGCCGTCGATCCCCACGGGGTCATCGCGTCGGGCCGTTACGCGTGATCCAGCTCCTGCCCCTGCCCCAACCGTCCGCCTGTCGTACATCCCTTGTCCCCGTCTGAGGAGAGATCCCATGACCAACGCCCTGATCAGGACCCCGGGCACGACATCGGCAAAGCCACTTGAACGATCCCCCGAAACGGCGGAGGAGATTCTGTCCCGTGCCGGGGAAGCGCTGCCGGTACTGCGCGAACGCGCTGCCGCGGTCGAGGAGAACCGTCATCTGCCCTCCGACGTGGTGGAACTGCTGCGTGGGATCGGGGCGTTCCGCGCGGCCATGCCGAAGGAGTGGGGCGGTCCGGAGCTCACGTCCATGCAGCAGGCTGAGCTGGTGGAGATTCTGGCCACCGGCGATCCCTCCACGGCCTGGTGCGCCATGATCGGTATGGACTCCGGCATCTACTCCGGCTATCTGGCGGACGAAGCGGCTCGGGAGTTCTTCCCCCGGCTCGACATGGTCAGTGCCGGCTGGATCTATCCCCAGGGCCGTGCCGAACGCGTACCGGGCGGCTACAAGGTGAGCGGACACTGGCGGTTCGGCAGCGGCTGCACCCATACCGACGTGCTGGTGGGCGGCTGCCAGGTGTACAAGGACGGCGAGCCGGAGCCCGATCCCGTGACCGGCGGCCCGTTGCAGTGGCGGGTGATGGTGGCGCGCCCCGACCAGTTCAGGATTCTGGATACCTGGTTCACCACAGGACTGGCAGGCAGCGGCAGTCGCGACTACACCGCGGAGGACCTGTTCGTACCTGAGGAACACTCCTTCTCCTTCCAGGAGCCCGTGCGCGCCGGGCTCCTGCACGCCTCACCTGACGCCATTCTGCGCAAGATGTCCGGGGTGCCGCTCGGCATGGCCCGTGCCGCACTGGACCACGTACGGGACATGGCAGCGCATCGGGCTGACCGCGAGACCGGTACGCCGTGGACCACGGACGTCCGGGTGCAGTCGGCGATCGCACGCGCAGAGGCGGAGTTGGCTGCCGCCCGCGCCGGCGTCTACTCCAGTTTGGAGACCCAGTGGAGGGCGCTCGAGCGCGGCGACGAGCTGTCGGCGGACCAGCGGGTGGCCACCGCGCTCGCCCGGCATCACGCCTTCCGTACCGCTCGCAGCATCGTGCACAGCCTTTTCGATCTGGTCGGCGGCGCCTCCGTGTACCGGAACAAGTCGCCCATGGACCGGTGGCTGCGGGATGCCAACACCATGTGCCAGCACGCCGTGGCGCAGGACTCCATCCTCCAGCTCACCGGCCAGGTGCTGCTGGGGGGCAAGTCCCTGAGCCCCTTCTTCTGAGCTGCTGTTCTTCCGGCCGCCCGTGTCGGCCTTGCCCCTCCGAACCACGCTGGAAACTCACCGTAGAAACCGGCAAGGAGCAACGAGTGACCCTGCATACCGACCCTCAGACCGACTCCGGGACCGGCAACGGCCGGGCCGTCGGCACCACCACCGGCCCTCGCCGGCGCGAGGTGATCCATGTTCCGGCCGGCGAGGGCCCATCCGTCTGGCTGAGCGGTGATGTCTACACCGTCAAACTGAGCCACGAGGAGTCCGACGGGGTGCTGACCCTGATGGAGGCGTCCGTGCCGCCCGGCGGCGGACCGCCGCTGCACATTCACGCGGACGCGGACGAGGCGTTCTACCTGCTGTCGGGCGAGCTGGAGATTTCCGCGCACGGCCGCGCCTATGCCGTACGCCCAGGAGACTTCGTGTTCATTCCCAGAGGCACGGCCCATCGCTTCCGTAACAACGGCGTCCACACCGCACGTCAGCTGCTGCTGTTCTCCCCGTCCGGAGTGGACCGCTTCTTCCTCGAAGCCGGCCAGGAAGCGGAGCCCGGCACCCCGCCGCCTCCGCCCGAGGCAGAGGACTTGGCGCAGGTCGCCTCGATCGGGGAGCGGTACCACCTGTTCCAGGCGTCCGAGGAACAGTGAACGGCGTCCATGGCACCGCGCCCCATCCGCGGGTGCGCGGAAGACACGCCGGGGGCGGGGCTGGCGCTGAAGGCCCGGACTCCGGGCCCGATCGCGCGGAGCCCTCTCCGGGCGTCCCCCACCATCCCACCTCCGAGACATTCCGAGGCATGACCGCAATGAATCCTGCGCGAACCGCGGCGACGTGGAACACCTGGCGAGATCTGCCGGCGGCGCAGCAGCCGGAGTATCCCGATGCCGGGGCTCTGCGGGA
>NZ_FMDK01000216.1 GCF_900091995.1 Streptomyces sp. MnatMP-M17 | reverse complement strand
TGAACCCGCGGCCTCCACCTTGACAGGGTGGCGAGCACTCCAAGCTGCTCCACAGGACCATGCGATGTGCGAGCACCAGTCTCGCACACGGTAGCGCGTGCCCCCAACGGAATTCGCGCCCTGACCGTCCGGACTGGTGATTCCCAGTGACCGGCCGGACACGTACCGCTCGGCTGATGTCGCTGAATCAGCGTAGCAGACCCAAGGTCATGCCCAGCACGCGTGACCTGCGACCTCGTCGCCGAGGCCGGAACGGACCGGGTCGGACCGGGTCGGACCGGGCCGGGCCGGGTCGGGTCGGGTCGGTGCCTGCGGGGCATGGGTCAGACGGGTGGTTGGTCAGATGGGCTGCGGGTGGCCGAAGAGAAGGTCGTAGCCCGGAGGGAGCTGGAGCAGGATGCGCTGGGTGAGGTCTTCACCGGCGGCGTCGGCGGTCACGCTGAGCACTGCGCTGACGTCCCATGCCGCGGTCCGTTCCGTCGAACCTTCGATCCAGGCCGCCGTTGCCCGTATGAAGCGCTCGGCAGGGAGCGGCTCGGCGGTCTGCAGCGGGTTGAGCAGGATCAGGGCGAAGGTCTCCGGAAGCCGGGCCGCCAGCTCGGACCGTACCTCGCCGACCAGATGCGCGCCCAGCAGTGCGAGAACCACGCGGCTCGCCCGTTCGGCTTCCTGCCGGGTCTTGTACTCGCCGCGCTCCTGGACGCGCGCCAGGAACGCTTCCCCAAGCATGACCACTTCGGCCGCCCTCTTTCATCGCGTGGGTTCTTCGCGTGGACTCCTTCTTCGCGCTTCGCGCGGCTCAGCCATGGATCTCCTTACGCGAGGACCAGAAGGTCCGGGCAGCAGATGCCGATGCGCTTCATCTGCATCCCGTTGTAACATGTCATCTAATGGATGACAAGTGGAATGTCGTCGAAATGATGACAGCAGGGATGACGTCAGCGCTGACGCTTCTAGAAGGAGATCACCGTGGCCTCAACCGACCGGCTCCCACCACCGTCTGACGCCTCGTCGCCCAACGACGACGGGAGGCAGAGCCCGGCTTCGTTCCTCGCCGCCGCGGCGGCCCTGGAAGCCATCCACGAAGCCGTACGAGCCGCCCACAGCGGCGATGCCGACGAGCCGGCCGACCATCGCTCGGGCCCGGAACAGGCCCTGGCCTCCCTGCTCCTGCTGCGTCAGGTCCGTGAGCATCTCGCCGGTTGGGAGACGGGTTTGATCGAAACGGCCCGCCAGGCGGGCGCGAGCTGGGCCGACCTCGCCCAGCCTCTTGGTGTCGCCAGCCGCCAGGCCGCTGAGCGCCGCTATTTGCGCCAGCGCCCTGGGCCTGCTGGAACGACCGGCGAACAGCGCGTACAGGCGATCCGCGGGCGCCGCGCGGCCGACCGTGTCCTCACCGCCTGGGCCCGCCGCAACGCCGCCGGTCTGCGCCGTCTCGCCGTCGAGATCACCGCCCTGACCGACCTTCCGGCGGCCTCCCGTATCACCGTCGGCTACCTCGACGCGGCACTCGCAGACGACGATCCCACCACCCTCATCGCGCCTCTGACCGCCGCCCGTCCCCATCTGAGTCCGGCCCACCCCGACCTCGCCGCCCGTATCGACGCCCTCACCGACGGCGCGCAGGTGCAGTCCTCCTACGGAGGCGAAGGCGAAAGCTAGATGCGGAGGAGGACCGTGGGGTGGGGTGGTGTTACGCGGATGGTGTTATGCCGGGCGCTGGTTGCACGTCCCCGTCATCCGGTCGTTGAGGGCGCTGCCCCAGGCCCGCAGTCTGCGGGTGAGGAGATGGGCCGGCGGCCTTACGGACGCACCTTCGCGCAGCCCGCGCGCGCCGCCCGAACCCGATGTGCCGGTGGCGGTGCCGGTGCCAGTGGCGGCAGCGTCCGAAGCGGGCTTGGCGTCGGGCAGTCCGCGGGCGGCCAGTGTGGTCATACGTGTGGTGAGCGCCGGAGCGAGACCATGGGCAAGGCTCGCCGCGCGGGCGGTCGGTGTGAGCACGATCCGGATACGCCGTCGCTGCACGCCCGTGACGATCCGATCGGCCGCGCGCCGGGCGCCCATCGACACCACCGGCGCGCCCGCTATGGCGGAGAACCACGCGAACTCTCCCACCTGGTCCCCGCCGAAGGTGGCGTGCAGATGGGAACCCGTACGCATCAGCCCGGGATGTACGGCGGTGACACTCACGCCGTCGCGGGCCGCTTCGGCGTGCAGTCCCTCGGCCAGCGCTCCGACCGCCGCTTTCGCGCAGGAGTACGGGAGCATGTGCGGCACCGCGAGCAGACCGCCGACCGAACCGATCAGGGCCAGCCTGCCGCCCGCCGGACTGCGGCGCAGATACGGCAGCGCCTCCAGTGAGGTGTGCAGCGCGCCCATGAAGATGCTGTCCAGCGCGCCCTCGAACTCCTCGGCGCCGATCGCGTCGACGGGCGCGACCTGGATGATGCCCGCGTTGGCGATGACGATGTCGATACCGCCGCAGGCCAGGGCGGTGTCGCGCATCAGCCTCCGTACCGCCTCCCGGTCCCGTACATCGCAGACGGCGGTACGTATCCGCACACCGGGCGGCCGGCGCACCAGGGCCTCGGCCCGCGCCAGTTCCCGTTCGTCCCGGGCCACGATGGTGACATCGCAGTGCCGGACGGCGAGCTGTTCGGCGAGCAGGAGCCCCAGACCTCGTGAACCACCGGTGACCACGGCCGACAGGCCCGCGATGGAGGGACGGCTGAGCGGCGGGTGCCCGAGAGCCGGGCGCTTGAGCAGGGACGGCATCGTGGGTGCCTCCATCCGCGAGAGGAGCGGCGTGGCGTACCCACAACATCGTCGCGCCGATCGCCTCACCCCGCATCCGCGACCGGGACGCCAGGAGGGAGGGAGAAGCCCGTATTCGGGCGGAAGGAAAGCAGAAGGAAAACGAAGAGACGATACCGTCCGCGTCCCGGCTGCCTCATGCCGAGACAACCGAAACGTGGGGTGTTCGTACGTGCCCCCAACGGGATTCGAACCCGTGCTACCGCCTTGAAAGGGCGGCGTCCTGGGCCACTAGACGATGAGGGCTAAGGGCCCGCCTGGGCGCTTTGCAGCGCGTCGGGGACGGGAGAAGCATATGGGATGGCAGGAGCTATCGCCAAAACGGTTTACGGGGCAGGTGCGGGGGCCGGTACGGGTGCGCCTGCCGGAATCCCTGAAGGTGAGCGTGAGGGCGAGGCGGTACGGGTGCCCGGAGGCGGTCCCGTAAGCCTGGTGCTCCTCGTCGGACTCGGGCTTCCCGAAGGGCCGCCCGACGGGCTCGGGTTCTCCGACGGGCCGGTGCTTCCCGGGGTGTCCAATGACGGGCCCGGGCTGCCCGGCTGGCTCGCTCCCGGTGACGGGCTCGCGCCCGGTGTGCCCGCCTCCTTAGGAAGATGGCGGCTGACCTCCGCCGTCGTCAGTCCGAGACCGCCGAGAGTGATCTCGTCCCACGCCTGGAGCCGCTTGGTGGTCCGGTCCAGATAGAGCACGGAGGTGCGTACCTTCTCCGGCTCGTCGTTCTGTACGGCGCGCAGCCCGCCGCCGCCCGTCGATCCCTCGATCTTCAGCCGGGTGCCGTGCGCCATCACCTCGGTCTCGCGGTGATGGACATGGCCGGACAGCACGAGCGGCACGAGCCCGTCGGTCTCCCGGGCCGCCATCGGGTTGTGCGTGACCGCGATATGTGCGGGCCTGCCGGCCGCCGTGTGGTCGCGCAGGGCCGAGGCGAACTGGATGCCGGCCATGCGCTCCGCCGGGTCGCCTCCCGCCTCCATGGAACGGTCCGGCGTGAACTGCGGATCGCCCATGCCCGCCACCCGGAGCCCGGCGACGGTCACCGCCCGGCCCTTGTCCAGGACACGGACGTTCTTCATGCGCCGGAGGTACTTCTGGGTGATCTCCGAGTCATGGTTCCCGCGTACCCAGACATAGGGGACGCCGAGATCGGCGATCGGATCGAGGAAGGTGTTCTCCGCGGAGGCGCCGTGGTCCATGGTGTCGCCGGAGTCGATGATCACATCGATCCCGTACTGCTCCACGAGCGAGCCGATGATGTGCCAGGACGCCGGATTGAGATGGATGTCGGAGACATGCAGCACCCGCAGGGTCGCCGGATCCGGCTGGTAGGTGGGCAGCGTCGAGGTCGCGTCGTACAGCTTGGTCACATTGGTGACCAGCCGCGCCAACTCCTTCTGATAGACGTCGAAATCGGTCACGATCGAGCGGGCGCTGCCGACGACCTGAGGAGCGGAGGAGAGCAGTCCGGAGAACTTGGGCTCTAGCACCGACTTGGGGTTCCAGGTGGCGTACGCGCCGACGCCGGAGGCGGCCAGCAGCGCGAGCGCGAGCCCGCCGGCGGCGAGTGCGCGGCGCGGACGGCGGTAGACGGCGAGCCCGAGGGCGGTCGCGCCGGCGACGACGGCGGCACAGGAGCGTACGGCCAACTCCGTGGTGCCGTCCGCGACATCGTGGGTGACCTCGTCCTGGAGCCCTGAGAGCCGTTCGGGATGCTCGACGAGCGCGGTGGAGCGTACGGGATCGAGCTGGTCCACATCCACGTCGAGACGGATGGGCGCGGTGTGCGTCTTCATCTCCAGCGCGCCGAGCGGCGAGACATTGATCTTGGTGCCGCCGGTGAGCGACGGCCGCAGTGTCATCCGCGTGTCCATCGGGCCGACGGGCGTCCGTACGCTGCCGACGACCAGCAGCCCGAGCCACGCGCCCAGCACCACGACGGCGACCAGCCCGAGGGCGCGGGCATATGGGTGCGGTGAGTGGACCAGAGCGCTGGTGGGCCCTTCCCGGCGGGAGTGGAGATGGCCCAGGATGCGGGTACGTGTGGCACGGAACGGGAAACGCAGTACATCACGGGCCATTGGGCCCGTATGCCCGAAGTGACGGGTGACCATGCCTGCGCTACGCCATCGTGCGTAGTCCTTTGGTCCTTGTGGGGCTCTTGAGGCTCTTGGTGCCTTGAGGTTCTTGGTGCTCGTGGTTGCTGTGGTGATGGCGGCGCGGGTGGTGCTCCTGTTGTGCGCAGGAGGCCTGTACGTGCTCGGCGCCGGCCGCGCTCGGCCCGAGCCGTGCTCAGCCCCAGCCGCGCTCAGCCCCAGCCCAGTTCGTGCAGCCGCTCGTCGTCGATGCCGAAGTGATGGGCGATCTCATGGACGACGGTCACGGAGACTTCGTGGACCACGTCCTCCGGGCTCTCGCAGTAGCGCAGGGTCGGGCCCATATAGATCGAGATGCGGTCGGGCAGGACTCCCGCGTACCACTCGCCCCGGTCCGTGAGCGGTGTCCCTTCGTACAGCCCCAGCAGTTCGGGATCGGACGGATCGGGCTCGTCCTCGACGAAGACGGCCACGTTGTCCATGACCCGTGTCAGCTCCGGGGGGATCTGATCGAGGGCCTGGCCGACCAGTTCTTCGAACGTCTCGCGCGTCATCTCCAGCACATGGTCATTGTCCGTGATGACCGGCCGTTCCGGTGGGGCGTGTGCAGAGAGGAAGTGGAACGTTTCTGTGTCCACTTTCGAGTGATGCGACGCCTATCCGCCGAAACGCCTGGGCAGCTTCCGGAAGGTCAAATCACCTGTAACGCCCGGAGAAAGAGCCGGGGAAAGAAGGGTCTTCTCCCATGCGTCCTCCCATGCGTTCTTCCACGCGCCTTCGTACCACCCTGGTCGCCTCCGTGGGCGTGCTCGCGCTGCTCGCCGCCGTACCCGGCTCGGCGTCCGCCGCCCAGGGCGAGTTCCGCTATGTGTTCACCGGTATGAACGGCGGCCCGACGACCGGCATGCTGGTGAATCCGGGGAGCCGGGAATGCGTCACGCTGCCGGAGGTGGCCGGGGAGTACGTACCGCCGGCGCACTCGCCCAGTAATCGCACCTCCTCCACCGCCACGGTCTTCACGGGCCCTGACTGTGACGGGGATTACTACACCCTGCGGCCGGGCGGATCGGCGAGCAGCCGCCTCCTGCTCCGTTCCGTCGTCTTCTCCTGAGGCCGCTCGGGTCACCTGCTGGATCTGCTCGACCTGCTGGGTCTGCTGGGTCTGCTGGATCTGAGTGGGAGGACTCCGAGCGGAAGGACATGGACCGGCGCGAACGCGTCACACACCCGGCCTGAACGCGCTCCGGGCGTGTCCCCGGCGGGGAAAAGGAAGTTGGGCAGGGAAACCTCCGCCGTCGGCGGAAAAACCCATTCCTGTGCCCCGGAGGTGCCGCCCGTGCGCCAGTTGTCCGCCATGTCCGCCCCAGGCCGTTTCGCCGTCTGGATCGTCACCTCACTGGCGGTCGCGGCGTCCGCGGGCTGTATGAGCGTCGGTGAGGACGAGGGAAAGCCCGCGCCGTCGCGTTCCGCGGACCGCCAGGGGTCCGCGGCCGAGCCCGACGGCGTTACGGGCTCGGGTCCCGGGGCGCCGCACGCCTGGCAGGGACGTACGGACGAGGGCGGCGCAGAGGGCGTCGGCGGCGGGAAGGGCGGCAGGGACAAGGGCGCGTCGCCGAGCCCCAGCTCCGCCGGCACTCCCTCGCCCAAGCCCTCGAAGGGCGAGCGCCCGCAGCCCGGGAAGAAGCCGACTCCGCCCGGGAGCGAACCCGTACCGTCCAAGGAGCCCACGCGCCCGGCGCCCTCCCTCAGCCAGCCGCCGGCACAGAGCCCCGACCCGGCACCGGAGCCCGAGCCGGAGCCGACGAAGCCACAGGAACCGCCGTCCGCGTCACCGGCGGCGGACATGCGTACGAGCTTGACATCGGCCGGGGAGACATCCGGGCCGGGAGGAGGGACGGCCATGGGCGCCGGACCCGGGCCTGGATCCGGGAAGACGTCCGGGAGCGGGAAGGCGTCGGGGAAGGGGAACGGAAACGGGAAGGGGATGCGGACGGAGTCGATGGCATCGCCGCAGATGGGACCGGTGTGACCGGGTCGCCACGGTGGCGGTTTGCCTTGGAGGGGGGTGGGTGCGTATGGTAGTAGATCGTTTGATCATTGCCTGGCGCCGACACAGAAGAGCGCCACGTGGCGCGTACTCTCCCTTGCCGTGGCTGACCGCATTGAGGCGGTCGATTTGCGAATCACGGAGTTTGGGCGCGTGCCGAGACTCCGGAAGGTTTCGCATTTCGCATGTCCATTTCCAGTACTGACCACACCGTCATGCCCGAGCACGAGTCCACCGAGCCGGTGGAGACCGTCGAGGGATCGGAGGCCGCAGTGGCCGCCGACACGACCAAGTCCGCCGAGTCCGTTGGGATTGACGAGGCCTCAGTGACGTCCGAGACTTCCGACACGTCCGAGGTCGCTGAGATCGCGGAGGGCTCTGAGATCTCCGACACGTCTGGTGCGGCCGGTACGTCTGAGGCGTCCGACGCGATCGAGTCCTTCGATGCGGCCGAGTCCGCCGACGCCGACGCCGACTCTTCCTTCTCCGATTCCTCCGTCGCCTCGGACTCCTCCGACGACTCGGACTCCGACGAGGCCCCGGGCCTGACGTTCGGTGACCTGGGCCTGCCCGAGGGCATCGTCCGTAAGCTCACCCAGAACGGTGTCATCGCTCCCTTCCCGATCCAGGCCGCGACCATTCCGGACGCCCTGGACGGCAAGGACATCCTGGGCCGTGGCCGTACCGGTTCCGGCAAGACTCTCTCCTTCGGTCTGCCGCTGCTGGCCACGCTGGCCGGCGGCCACACCGAGAAGAAGAAGCCGCGCGGCATCATCCTCACCCCGACGCGCGAGCTGGCGATGCAGGTCGCGGACGCGCTCCAGCCGTACGGCGATGTGCTCGGCCTGAAGATGAAGGTCGTCTGCGGCGGTACGTCGATGGGCAACCAGATCTACGCCCTGGAGCGCGGCGTCGACATCCTCGTCGCCACTCCGGGCCGGCTGCGCGACATCATCAACCGTGGTGCCTGCTCGCTGGAGAAGGTCCAGATCGCGATCCTCGACGAGGCCGACCAGATGTCCGACCTGGGCTTCCTGCCCGAGGTCACCGAGCTGCTCGATCTGGTGCCGGCGGGCGGCCAGCGGATGCTCTTCTCCGCCACCATGGAGAACGAGATCAGCACGCTGGTCAAGCGCTATCTGACCAATCCGGTCAGCCACGAGGTCGACAGCGCCCAGGGCAATGTCACGACCATGACGCACCACGTGCTCGTGGTGAAGCCGAAGGACAAGGCCCCGGTGACCGCGGCGATCGCCGCGCGCAAGGGCCGCACGATCATCTTCGTACGGACGCAGCTCGGCGCCGACCGGATCGCGGAGCAGTTGCGCGAGTCGGGCGTGAAGGCGGACGCGCTGCACGGCGGTATGACGCAGGGCGCCCGTACCCGCACGCTGTCGGACTTCAAGGACGGTTACGTCAACGCGCTGGTCGCCACCGACGTGGCCGCCCGCGGTATCCATGTGGACGGTATCGACCTCGTACTGAACGTGGACCCGGCCGGGGACCACAAGGACTATCTGCACCGCTCGGGCCGTACGGCGCGGGCCGGCAAGTCCGGTGTCGTCGTCTCGCTGGCGCTGCCGCACCAGCGGCGCCAGATCTTCCGGCTGATGGAGGACGCGGGCGTGGACGCCTCGCGCCACATGGTCGGCGGAGCGGGCGCGTTCGACCCGGAGGTCGCGGAGATCACCGGAGCGCGTTCGCTCACGGAGGTCCAGGCGGACTCGGCGAACAACGCGGCCAAGCAGGCCGAGCGCGAGGTCTCCGAACTGACCAAGCAGCTCGAACGTCTTCAGCGCCGCGCCGCCGAACTGCGCGACGAGGCCGACCGGCTGGTGGCCCGCGCGGCGCGTGAGCGGGGCGAGGACCCGGAGGCGGCGGTGGCCGAGGTGGCCGCCGAGGCC
>NZ_FMDK01000153.1 GCF_900091995.1 Streptomyces sp. MnatMP-M17 | reverse complement strand
CGTCCCGCGCACCGACCCGCTGCCGCCGGTGCGGCTCGCCGGCGAGTCACCGGCGTACGGCGACGGACGGCAGCGCTCGCAGGCGCTGGCCGGCGAGGACGATGTGATTCCGCGCGGCTACCGGCACGGTGACGATCTGCGCCGGGTGCACTGGCGCTCCACCGCGCGGTACGGCGAGCTGATGGTGCGTCGCGAGGAGCAGCCGCAGCGGGCGAAGTGCACGGTGCTGCTGGACACCAGACGGAGCGCCTATCACGGCGCGGGTCCCGACTCGGCCTTCGAGTGGGCGGTGTCGGGCGCGGCCTCCGCGCTGGTCCATATGCTGGAACGCGGCTTCGCGGTCAGGCTGTTGACGGACACGGGCAGCTCGGTGCCGGGCGAGGGCGCCGACGGCTACGCCGGGGCGACGCAGGGTCCGGCCGACTCGGCCGGACTGCTGATGGACACCCTCGCGGTCGTCGACCACTCCGACACCCACGGGCTCTCCGGCGCGTATGAAGTGCTGCGCGGCGGCGAAGGGCTGCTGGTGGCCTTCTTCGGTGATCTGGACGAGGAACAGACCGCGGTGGTGGCCCGGATGCGGCAGCGCAGCGGTGTCGCCGTCGCCTTCGTACTCGACAGCACCGGCTGGGCCCAGGGCATGGGACCCGACAACCACATCGAGGAGCGGCTGCGCCAGCTCCGCGAGGCGGGCTGGACGGCCCTGGCGGTGCCGCCGGGCGCGGCACTGCCCGAGCTGTGGCGGCAGGCCGCGCGACAGCGCTCCGAATCGGCCGTCACGGGCGGTCCAGGCTCCACCGGAGGATGGTCATGAGCGGTAGTGCACGGCTGGCGCTCTGTTCGTTCGCCGCCACACTGATGGCGGCGGGCGCCCTGGTGCCGCTGGTCCGGCCGACCACCTGGCTGCTGCACACCGCGATCATGGTGGCGGTGCTGGGCGCGGTGGGCGCGCTGGCCCGGCGGGTGCCGCTGGCGCGGACGCTGACCGTGGCGCTCCAGGCCGTGGTCGCCCTGCTGATGCTCACGGTGGTCTTCGCCGGCGATCGGGCGCTGCTCGGTGTCCTGCCGACGCCCGGTGTCTTCCAGGAGTTCGGGCAGCTTCTGACGGTGGGCGGCGAGGATGTCGGACGGTATGCCATACCGGCGCCGGCCACCGAGGGCATCCGGCTGATGCTGGTGGGCGGTGTGCTGCTGATCGGGCTCGCGGTGGACGCCCTCGCGGTGACGTTCCGCAGCGCGGCCCCGGCCGGGCTGCCGCTGCTCGCGCTCTACTCGGTCGCCGCGGGGCTCTCCGGCGGTGACGGCGGCTCCTGGTGGTTCCTGCTCGCGGCGGCCGGTTATCTGCTGCTGCTACTGGCCGAGGGCCGGGACCGGCTGTCGCAGTGGGGCCGGGTGTTCGGCGGTGCGTCACGCGCGCAGGGCCGGCTCACGGCCGGTCTGGAGGCGGCGGGCCGCGCGCCCGCCCCGGTCCGTACCGGCCGCAGGATCGGAGTGGTGGCGCTGGGCATAGCCCTCGCGGTCCCGGCTGCCCTGCCGACTCTGGACGGCGGACTGCTGGCGGGCGCGGGCCGGGGAAACGGCTCGGGACTGGGCGGCGGAGGCACCATCTCCGCGGTGAATCCGCTGGTCTCGCTCCAGGACAATCTGAACCAGCCCGAGGACCGCGAGGCGCTGCGCTACAAGACGAACGCGCCGAACACCCAGAGCATGTATCTGCGGATCATGGCTCTGGACAAGTTCGACGGAACGTCCTGGAGGTTCTCGCAGCGCAGGGTCGAGGATGTACCGGACCGGCTGTCCGGGCCTCAGGGCCTGAGCCCGGGCGTGAGCGCGACCGAGATCACGACCAGTATCACGACCGCCGGGTGGTACCGGCAGAACTATCTGCCGATGCCCTATCCCGCGACCAGGGTGAACATCGACGGCCGCTGGCGCTTCGAGCCCGAGGGCCGGACGCTGGTGGGCGACCGCGGGCAGTCGACCCGTGGCGCCCGGTACGAGGTGGGCAGCCTCCAGGTGAATCCGACCAGCGAGCAGCTCGCCGCCGCGCCTCCGGCGCCGGAGTCCCTGCGCCGTGAGTACACCCAGGTCCCGTCCGTCCTGCCGGATGTGGTCAAGAAGACCGCGCTCGATGTCACCGAGGGCGCGGCGAACAACTACGAGAAGGCCGTCAGGCTCCAGGACTGGTTCGCGCTGGACGGCGGCTTCTCCTACGACACCCAGGTGGACTCCGGCACCGGTGCCACGGCGATCACACGCTTCCTGAAGAACAAGGAAGGCTTCTGCGTCCACTTCTCGTTCACGATGGCCGCCATGGCCCGCACGCTGGGCATACCCGCGCGGGTGGCGGTGGGCTTCACACCGGGCTCTCCGCAGTCGGACGGCAGCATGTCGGTGGGACTGCGGGACGCGCACGCCTGGCCCGAGCTGTATTTCGAAGGTGTCGGATGGACCCGTTTCGAGCCGACTCCGAGCCGCGGCAGCGCTCCTGACTACACCCGCCCGGACACTCCGACCGGCAATGCGAGCGACCCGAGCGCGCCCGAAGCCAGCGCCTCGGCCGCGCCGCCCGTGGCGCCGTCTCCCTCGCGGAGCTGCCAGGACCCGGCGGCGCCGGCGTCCGACTGTGCCACGGTCGCGCCCAGCGCGGCCACGCCGACCGACGGCGGCGGATGGCCGGGAGGGTTCATCGCGCTGCTGATCGGTCTGGGCGTGCTGCTGGTGGTGGGAGTGCCGCTGCTGCCGATGCTGTGGCGGAGCGAGATCCGCTCCCGGCGGCTGGGCTCCCGTGGGCGCCGGGAGACCGACGCCGTGGCGCGGACACTCGCCGTCTGGCGGGAAATAACCGACACGGCCTGGGATCACGGCATCCCGCCGGACGAATCGCAGACACCGCGGAAGACAGCGGCCCGGCTGGTGCGGCTGGGCAAGCTGGAGGGCCCGGCGGCCGAGGCGGTGCACCGTGTGGCCGATTCGGTGGAGCAGGTGCTGTACGCGCCATGGCCACGGCCCGGTACAGGTCTGGCCGACGACGCCCGGCTGATCCACACGGGACTGGGCGCTCCGGTGAGCCGCTGGACCCGGCTGCGGGCACTGCTGGCGCCGCGCTCGTCCGTACGAGTGGTCTGGGCCGCCTCGGCGGGCCTGCGTGCGTTCACGGCCGGTCTGCGGACACGCCGCACGGATACCGCCGGTACGGGCCCGGCCGGCTGGCGCCCTTCGCGTCAGCGCGGCTGACGGTACGGGCTACGGGCAAGACGGCTGCCTGGATACGGCTGCTGGATACGGCTGAGGGGCGGACGCTTTCCGCGTCCGCCCCTCAGCCGTACCGTCAAGCCTGAGAACCTTCAGGCACTCACTGGCCCTGTTCGTCACGGCGGCGCTGCCACCGCTGCTCGATCCGGTTCATCATCGAGCGACGCTGTCTGGGTTGTTGTCGGGCGGCCGGACCTGCGCCCGCCGCCGGTTGCTCACCTGGTTTGGGCGCCTTGCGCCACCCGGTGACCGCCAGGACCGCACAGCCCAGCATGACGAGGAATCCCACCACGCTGATCCAGATCTGCTGGGCGACCATTCCGGCCATGAGGAGCGCGATACCCACCAGGAAGCCGGCTACTGCCTGGTAGACCCGTCGCCGGGTGTATGTACGCAGCCCGCTTCCCTCAAGCGCTGTCGCGAACTTGGGATCTTCGGCGTACAGCGCTCGCTCCATTTGCTCGAGCATTCGCTGCTCGTGCTCCGAGAGCGGCACGGAGTCCTCCTAGTCGTCGGTCGCGGGGGGCGACCGGTATGCGGCTCCTTCAAGGATAGGCAGGGAATCGCCCCCGTGAAACCCGCCCTCAACGCCATTTCGCCATTCCGGGCCGCCATGTCGACTCGGCCGCTGAGGCGTTGATTCCCCAGCCATCGATCCGTCATGCCGGATGGTGTACCCCGATCATACGGCGCCGGGCGCCCCATCGGGGGGCCTGTGGCGCACTCCATGTACGGCTGCGCCCCTGATCAGCCAGGCGATCAGCGCCCGGCCGCTCTCCAGGGAGACTCTAGGAGACTTCCAGGGGCTCTGGGTCAGTCCCGCTTCTCTCCCGGAGCCTTCTCGCCCAGGACATGGAGCTGGGTGGCCACGGAGTGGAACGCGGGCAGCTCGGCGGCGGCGGCCTCCAGCTTCAGCAGGGCCTCCAGGGCCCCGGGCTGGGTGTCCACCAGTCCGCCGGGAACCAGGTCCGCGAAGACCCGTACGCCATGGACGGCGCCGATCCGCAGACCGGCGGCCCCGACCAGCTCCGTGAGCTGCTCGGCGGTGAAGCGCCTGGGCACGGGATCGCCCTCGCCCCAGCGCCCGGCCGGGTCGGTGAGGGCCCGCCGGGCCTCGTTGAAGTGCCCGGCGAGCGCCCTGGCCAGCACGGCGCCGCCCAGGCCCGCGGCGAGCAGGCTGAGCGCACCGGCCGGGCGGAGGGCGTCGACCGCGTTCCGTACGCCCTCGGCCGGGTCGTCCACGTACTCCAGGACGCCGTGGCACAGCACCGCGTCGAAGCCATCGCGCCCGACCACGTCGAAGAGCCCGTGGATATCGCCCTGCACACCGTGGACACGCTCGGCGACGCCCGCTTCGGCCGCCCGGCGCTCCAGCGCGAAGAGCGCGTTCGGACTCGGGTCGACCACCGTCACCCGATGCCCGAGACGGGCCACGGGCACCGCGAAGCTGCCCGTGCCGCCGCCGGTGTCGAGCACATCCAGGATGTCCGTCCCCGCCGCCTTGACCCGGCGGTCGAGAGCGTCCCTGAGGACCTCCCAGACCACGGCGGTACGGAGGGAGCCCCGGGAGCGCGATGGCGTCTCCCCACCGGCGACAGGGGAACGGTCCGACACGGCAGTTGACTCCTCGGCGCGGTGCCGCCCCGGACGGCGGGGCGTGGAACAGTGCGGGCTCCGCCCACCCTATTGCCTCGGCCGTCCCGTCAGCTCACCCAGCGGCGCCGCCCTGCCGCGGCTGCTCGGCCCGAGGCTGTGGCAGCACCGGCTCCAGCACCAGCAGCCGCTCCACCAGGCGCAGGAACATGGCCACGTCGCGCAGCAGATCGTCGGCGTCACGGCTGCTCGCCGCGCCTCGTATGCCCGCCTCGGCGCGCGCCCTGCGCTCGGCGCCCGAGGCGAAGAGGCTGCTCCATTCGGTCAGCTCGGGCGCGATCTCCGGGAGGACCTCCCAGGCGCTCCTGATCCGGCGGCGCTTACGCACGGTGGTCTCGGGGCGGCCCCGGGCCGCGAGGACCGCGGCGGCGGTGCGCAGGGCGGCGAGATGGGCGGTGGCATAGCGCTCGTTCGGAGTGTCCAGCTCGGCGGCCTCGTCAAGTCCCGTACGGGCCTGGGCGAGCAGATCCAGGGCCGCGGGCGGGGCTGTGGCCCTGCGCAGCACCGGGTGGACATCGGTCGGCGGTCCGGTCAGTGAGGGGGCAGGGCCGTCTGTGCGGCGCCGGCGTGCGGCACCGGCGTAGGAGCTGGCCATGACGAACCTCCTGTCGTCGTGTGACGGCGCTGTGGCCGTATGTGTCCATTCTGAAGGGCACCACTGACAATCAGTTCTGACCTGCGATTTTGCTTCGCTCACACGTTCGGAGGAGCTGCGCGGAACGCGGCGCTCTCGCGGCTGCTGCACGGCCGGGTCGCCGGGCGCCGACATACGACCGGTCCGGTGCGGCTCGGTCCCCCTGAGCCGCACCGGACCGGTGCATTCCCCGTGGTGTCGTACACCCCCGTTCCGTCAGGGGAGCCGCGCCGTTCCGCCGCCCCGTGCCGGCGGTGCCGGCGCCGCGCCCCTTCCGTGGTCTCCACTCTTCCGTCCGGGCAGGTGACGTCCCATCCGCGTGCCTACTCAACTCGCCTTCTGAGTACCTGTACTCAGAGCTCCGTACTCCGGCCCACTGTTCTCCTGCGTACCGCGCGGCGGCTGGATACGATCGCGTCCGTGTCCGTACTCCCTCTGATCTTCACCAGCGGCTGGGCCAGCGGCATCAACGCCTATGCCGTGGTCCTGCTGTTCGGAGTCTTCGGCGCGACCGGGCTGAGCGACGAGGTTCCCGAGTCGTTGCAGCGCACCGATGTCCTGATCGCCGCCGCAGTGCTCTTCCTCTGTGACACGGTCGCGGACAAGATCCCGTACATCGATACGGTCTGGGACGCCGTGCACACGGTCATCAGGCCGCTGTCGGGCGCGGTGGTCGGTGCGCTGCTGGCCGGGCAGAGCGGTTCGCTGCCGGAGATCGCGGCCGGTGCGGTCGGAGGATCGACGGCCCTGCTGAGCCATCTCGTCAAGGCCGGGACCAGGATGGCGGTCAACACCTCTCCCGAACCGTTCAGCAATATCGCGGTGAGCACGGCCGAGGATCTGGGCGTGGCCGGGATCATCACCTTCGCGGTCTTCCATCCGGTCGCCGCCGCCGTCGTCGCGGGCGCGCTGCTGGCGCTCGGTCTCGCGACGGTGGCCTTCCTCGCCACCAGAATCCGCCGCTTCCTGCGCCGCAGGGCTCAGCGCCGGGCGGAGAAACAACTGGTCAGGGGCGGGATGGCGGCACCGCCGGGCTGAGGTGTCAGTGGGTCCCGTTACAGTCACTGGCATGGCACGGATTGTGGTGATCGGCGCCGGGATGGGCGCCATGGCAGCGGCTGCCCGGCTGGCCGTGGCGGGACACCGGGTGTCGGTGTACGAACGCTCGGCGACATACGGCGGTTCGCTGGGCCGGTTCGAGCAGGACGGTTTCGTCTTCGACACCGGTCCCGGTCTGCTGCATCTCCCTGCCGTCTACCGCGATCTGTTCGTCAAGACGGGCAAGGAGCCGCTGGAGCGGTGCGTCCAGCTCGATCAGGTCGATCCGGCGAGCCGGCATGTCTTCGCGGACGGCACCGACGTACGGCTGCCGAACGCGTCACGCGCGGGTGCGGTCTCCGCCCTGGACGCGGCGCTGGGCGCGGGCGCCGGGCAGCGGTGGGGAGAGTTTCTCGGGCGGGCCCGTGACGCCTGGGACCGCTCGCGCCGGCCGCTGCTCGAAGAGCCGCTGTGGTCCGACTGGCAAGTGCTCAGACGCGATCCGTATCCGGCGGTGCGGCAGCGGCGGGGGGC
>NZ_FMDK01000151.1 GCF_900091995.1 Streptomyces sp. MnatMP-M17 | reverse complement strand
CCGGGTCGGCCAGCCCGCCAGGCTGGCCGACCCGGCGGACGCGCACGGTTCCGTGCGACCTGTTCCGGCCGACACCTTCCCGTCGCGCCGCACCCACGCTCTCCCGTCCGGAAAACGCGATGGACAGCTCCACCAGCTTCACCCTGCTCATCCTCACCATCACCCGACCAGGCGGATACCTCGCGCTGGACCTGGTCTATGGCCTCAGCGCCACCCACCCGGACAAGGAAGCCGCCCGAGACCTCGTCGCCCAGATGCTGACCGACCGGATCACCAGCCATCCCCAAGAAGTCCAGCTCCTGCGCCTGGCGTGCGACACCTGGCCACTCAAGCCCGAGGTCACCGGCTTCACCGTCACCGTCGAGACACCCGCCTGACCGCATCAGGAGCCCACGGTGCCCACTGCACAGCCCACCGACAAGCCCAAGCGCCACGCGTCGCCCCCATCAAGCGCGTACACACCGCCGACGGCAGCGAATGCACCCACCCCGTCGCCCCCACCGGCAGCCCCCGCACATCTGAGTGCCCCGGCAAGTTCGGCTACACCGCAGCCTGTTGGTGCGGCTGGAGCACGAACAGCGGCCTGCGCGCGATCGTCGAGGAGAACGCCCGCGGCCACCGTACCCGCTGACCGGCCGCCCCAGCGCGTTGGCGGCCCACGTCGTGGACCCGGGCCGACCACGGCGGCGGCCCCGCTCGCCGCCTGAACCACGACCGTGCACCGGCCCTCGCCCGCACGGCACCCCGCTGTACCCCGGCCGAAGGGATACCCACCCCTGTGAGCACCACCGGCACCGAAGCCGCCATCCGTACCGCCCTGCACGAGGCGCTGACCGCGTACCACGCCACCAGCAGCGCAGCCGCTGACCACGCCCTCGCCGTGTACTCGTGCTCGCTCGCCGCCCACGTAGTGCTGCGGCACGACCCGCACGCCGTGGCCCTCGTGATCGAGGAGGGTGATTACCCGAACTGGCGGAGCGCCCGCGGCGTGGTCAGCGTCGACGGCACCGTGCGCCCCCTGACCGACGACGACGACGAGGACGAGGACGTGGAAGACGCCGACGCCGTGCACAACCTGGTCGACGGCAATGCTGCGGCGTGGCGCCCGCTGTGCAGCCGCTTCGACCGCAGGCATGGCGTGTACCACCTGGACCTCGTCAAGGCCCGCGACGCGGGAACCTCCCTGCTCGCGAAGTAGCCCACCTCTTGCCGCGCCTTGGCCACCGCCCGGGCCCGGGCGCGGCACTCACTCCCGAAGCGACAACTCATGAGTGCGCCGAACACCGCGCCGCCCGGCCCGGCGCATCCGCACCCACGCCCGGTCTCCGCTACCGCGCACCCCGCCGTCATCACATCGCTCGTTCCCCCTCGGAGGAGTTCCGCCTTGCACATCGACCTGGAAACCACCGTCGCCGCACTGAGCGCCGGCGATCACGTCCACGCCCACGGCACAGACAGCCGAGGTGTCGACACCGCGCGCGCCGGCTACCTTCTCGCCGCGCCCCGTCCCGAGACCGGACAGCGCAACAGCGGCCAAGCCGAGGGCTGGCTCGTCTACGTTGGCAAGCGCGGTGATGCCCCTGCCCTGTCCAACCGGCTCATGCTCTACCCGGACACAGGACGCATCGCGCACACTTCCGAGCAGGATCTCAGCCTGTGGCGCGCCACCACGCTGCGGGAGACCGGCGCGAGCTCGCGCACCAAGAACCTGCGGATCCGCTTCGGCGGCCAGGCCACGCGCAGCGCCGTCGAACCGACCCAGGACACCACCGTGTGCGTCACCTACAACACCGAAGGCTGGTACAGCCTGGACGCCACGGACGACGGCTGTACGCAGGTCTTCGAATGCCGCCTCGGCACGAAGATCTGGTGGGCACCGCTGCCGGACGCCCCGGTGGACCTGTTTGCCGACGTCCTGTGACCGCTGCCTATCAGCAGGCGCTGCCACTCGCCGAGTTGAGGGAGGTTGCCACCGCCTCCGACTGGTGCAGACGCTGGACCCATCGCACGCCCTCATGGCGGCACCGGAGTGACGGAGGCTTTGACGCCCGTTGCTTCGAGGTCCATCCGCTGCCGGAGAAGCCGGCCAAAGACTTCGTCCTGGCGCACCACTATTCGGCTTCCTACCCGTCTGCTACCAGGAGGTTTGGCCTCTACCGGGTGGATGCGGGCGAGGCCCGGCTCTCCGGGGTGGCCGTCTTCGGCATCCCGGCCGGCGCGAAAGTGCTCACCCGATCACTGCCCGAACTGCGCCCGAATGTCGAATCGTTGGTGTGCTCGCGCTTCGTGCTGACCGATGCCTGTCCCGGAAATTCCGAGTCGTGGTTCCTGTCGAGATGCTTCTCCGAGCTGCGCGCGGCCGGCGTCAAGGGTGTCGTTTCCTTCGCTGATCCCGTCCCCAGGCGCAGCGCGGACGGCACCCTCACCGCGATCGGACATATAGGGCGAATCTACCAGGCGACGAACGCCGTCTACACGGGCCGCGCGGCAGCACGGACTCTCGTCCTCCTGCCCGACGGCACCATCCTCCACGACCGAGCCGCCCAGAAAATCCGCAGGCAGGAGCAAGGTCACCGGTACTGCGAGGAAAAGCTGATCCGGTTCGGCGCCGCCGTCCCGCGTGCCGGAGCGGACCCCGCCGAGTGGCTGCGGGAGGCCCTCTCCGACATCGGCGCCCGGAGGGTCAGACATCGAGGTGCACACCGCTACATATTCCGTCTGGGGCCAACCGCCGCGAGCGCGAGGCCATCCGCCTGGGCGACCCACCCCTGACCACCTACCCGAAGTTCCCTGACCCGACCGACTGAGCGACGTCCCGCCGGCCTCCATCCACAGGCGCTCTCATCCACTCTGCGGCGAACCCCGCGATGAGGAGAGCGATCCCGATGCCCGTTCCTCGGATCACCCACGTCCGCATGCTCGAGGACGATGCGGCCACCACATGGATCAGCCGGTGGTGGCCCACCCTCTACGAGGCCGACCCGCGGGCGACCGCTTACCAGTCGCCGCAGTGGGTGACCGCCTGGCTGCTTCAACTGCCCTCCTCCAGCAGCCCCGTCGTCATGACTATCGCCGACGAAGGAGGCGTCAGCGCCGCTCTCCCGCTCGCCCGGCACCGCACCGGAGCCACGGACGTGATCTCCGCACTCACGCCGTACGCCGAGTACAACGACCTCGTCGGCCCCGGCGCCCGACACCCCTACATCGCGCAGGCCCTCGCGGCCGACCTCGACCAGTTCCTCCAGGACGGGCAGAACCCCGAACTGGCCCACGTCCCTACCTCCTCCGCGCTCGGCCGCGCCCTCGACGGCCGATCCGCCTGGCACGCGACCCGCACACGCACAGCTCTCGTGCCGCTCCCACTGGACTGGGAGGTCCTGCCCGGCAACCAGCGGCGCCAGCACGCCAAGCGAGAGCGGAGGATCCGCGCCGGCCACGCGATCACCTACGCCCGCACCCGCACCACCGGCGAACTCCTCCAGATGCAACCGGAACTGGAGCGACTGCACGCCGCCCGCTGGGCACCGGCTCCCCGGCCCAGCACGTCACAGCCCGATTGGGGAGCCGTGCTGAACGAACTCACCGACACCACCGCCTTCATCGCCACCATCACCATCGACGGTGCTCTCGCCGCTGCCCAGCTCTGCCTCTACCGCGGCACGACGTGCTGGTCCCTCAGACCCGCCATGAACCCCGGCGCCGCCCGGCTGTCTCCCGGACACCTCCTGCTGCGCAGGCTCATCGACGACCTGTCCAGCCACGGATTCACCGGCCTCGGTCTCGGCCGCACGGCCGAGACCGACGGGCAGACCGGCTACAAGGAGCAGTACCAGCCGCGGTGGAGCACCGCGCTGAGCTTCACGCCGACCCGGCAGCCGCCCCGTCCGGC
>NZ_FMDK01000052.1 GCF_900091995.1 Streptomyces sp. MnatMP-M17 | reverse complement strand
AGCGGCTGATGTCACTGCGGGCACGCGAGCCCGGCAAGATCCAAACGAGAGGCCCTAGCCGCCGGTAGGGAAGGGGGTGAGTTCAGGCGGCTGCGCGAGTCCGCCGCCAGGGGATGCTGTCGACGAAGTGGGTGTCGAAGCGGTCTTGGAAGGCCAGCAGATCCTGGGGGTCGGCGCGGCCTTGGCGGACACGTTCCAGCAGGCGGAAGTAGGCGAACCGCTCCACACCCGGGGTGATCACGATCAGCACGTCGGCACCTGCCCCGGGAAGGGCCGCGAAGGCGTGGATGGTCTGTGGCGGGACTACGAGGGTGCCGCCGGCCTCGACCTCCACCACCTCCTCGCCCGCCAGGACCTGCAGCCGTCCGTCCAGGACGAAGAGCAACTCGGCCGATCCGCGGTGATAGTGCGGGGTCGCGCCGTTCCTGCCATGCCCCAGGGTCGTACGACTGACTCCCAGCAGGCCACCGGTGGCCGACGCGTCAGCCAGCAGCGCGATGGTGTCCGACCCGGCGCCGAGGAACTCAGCGTCCTCCCGGTGTATCACCAGGGTGCTGAACCCAGGCTTCTTGTCCGCAGGCGCCCCCGGCGGGTGTGTTTCGCTCATGCCGTGATGGTCACACGCCCGATAGTACGGCGTCAAACTATACGGTGGCTCTTGTATCTGGCCTCGAACTACAATCCGGGCATGAGCGACGCAGACACCCACGACCGCACCCCCACCGCTGCTCCCCGCACACGCGCGAGCAGTTCGACAGCCACCCAGGACGCGGTGGACGGCGTGGTCGCCGCCTGGCAGGGGGAACGCCCGGACCTGGACCTCACCGCGATCGCGGTAGCCGGCCGGCTGGGCCGCGTGAACCTGCTCCTCGGCCCCGCCCAGGAGCGGGTGTTCACCAAGTTCGGCCTGCAACGCGGCGAGTTCGACGTCCTGGCAGCGCTGCGCCGTTCAGGCGCCCCGTACACGCTCAGCCCTTCAGGCCTGTCCGACCTGCTGATGCTCTCCCGATCAGGGATGACCAACCGGCTGGACCGGCTGGAGTCCGCCGGAATGATCGAACGCGCCCTGGACCGCGCCGACCGGCGTAGCTTCCAGATCCGCCTCACCGAACAGGGCTACGCCACCGTCGACGCCGCTATGACGCAGCACACCGCCAACATCACCGCCCTGCTGGCCGGCCTCACGCCCCGAGAGCTGGCCACCCTGGACGCCCTGGCACGCAAACTCCTGCACCACCTGACCGCCCCCGCCCGATGAAGTCCAGCAACGCGCGTCAGGCCCGGCGCGCCACTTCCGCACCACTCGCCGCATCGTCGGCCACATCATGCGTTCTGCGCGCACGCGGGCGTCGAGCCGGGCCGCGACCTCTTTCTGCCGCTCCCAGCGTCGAGTGCTGGTAGATCAGGGCCCCTTCTCCGAGGACTGGTCGGCGCGCACCATGGCGTCCTTTTTCGGTGAAGAACTGGACATCTGCGGCCACGATGGTGCCCGGGCCGGTCGCTGCGGGCGCAACCTCGCCGGCCGGTATGCGGCCTGCTCACAGGTGGGCGTCAAGGAACTCCCCGAGCGCGGTCCTGGACATCGGACCGCTCCCGGCCGCCATCGCCTCGCCCCGATCGATCAGCACGAAGGAGGGCGCGCCGGTGACGCCGTACCGCCGTACGGGGCCGGGGCACCTTGCGATGTCGGCCCGCACGACGATCAGTCGGCCCTCGTAGGCGTCGGCCACCTCCCGCACCAGGGGATCCATTTCCTTGCATGCTGCTGCGGCCTTGGGCCACACCCCGTGGAAGTACGCGAGCACCGGCACGTCCACCCTCGCCAGGATGAACTCGAACTCGGCTTCCTCATGGGGTTGTTGGACCCTGTTTGCCATCGGCACTCCTTGACGCTCCACTCGATGCGAGGCAGTGGGTGCCTCCTTGTGTCTCCCGACCGCGACGGCCGTACCGCCCGTCAGTGGGCCCTGCGCGCTCGGGCGGCCTTGCGGGCCTCCGCCATCGTGCGCGCCTCCGCGGCCTTGCGGGATTCCTTCGGCGGGCGGCCCGCGCGGGTACCCAGACCCCGGAACGCCGCGTTGCCGGTCTTCGCCCCGTCCTGCACCGGCGGGCGCTTCGCGCCTGTGATGCTGGTCAGCCTCTCCTCGCCGGAGCGAATCTGAGCGACCGTGGGCCGGATCCCGGCGTCCGACATCATCCGGTTCACGTCCCGGCGCTGGCCGGGCGTGACCAGCGTGACTACGCTGCCGGGCTCCCCGGCACGCGCGGTGCGCCCGCCGCGGTGGAGGTAGTCCTTGGGGTCGGAGGGCGGATCCACGTTGACGACGAGGTCCAGGTGCTCGACGTGGATGCCACGGGCAGCGACGTTGGTGGCCACCAGCACCGTGATCTCGCCGTCCTTGAACTGGGCCAGCGTGTGCGTGCGCTGCGGCTGCGACTTCCCGCTGTGCAGAGCACCCGCCCGTATGCCGCTGCTCCGCAAGTGGCGGGTGAACTGGTCCACACCGTGCTTGGTGTCCAGGAACATCAGCACCCGCCCGTCCCGGGCCGCGATCTCGGTGGCTGTCGCGTACTTGTCGGCGGGATGGATGTTCAGTACGTGGTGGTCCATCGTCGCGACCGAGCCCTCCGCCCGGTCGACCGCGGCGAACACCGGCTCACTCAGATATTGCCTGACCAGTTGATCGACGTTGCGGTCGAGCGTCGCGGAGAACAGCATCCGCTGCCCGCCGGGGGGCGTCCGGTCCAGGGTCTCCGAGACCTGCGGCAGGAAACCCATGTCGCACATCTGGTCCGCCTCGTCCAGCACCGCGATCCGCACCCGGTCCAGGTGACAGTCCCGCCGGGCGACGAGATCGGCCAGCCGTCCCGGCGTCGCCACCACGACCTCGGCACCCGCCCGGAGCGCCGCCACCTGCCGGCCGATCGCCAGCCCGCCGACCACAGTCACCGAGCGCAGCCCGAGCGCCTCCGCGTAGGGAGCCAGCGCCTCGCTCACTTGCTGCGCGAGTTCCCTTGTCGGCACCAGGACCAGCGCGAGAGGGCGCTTCGGTTCGGCGCGCCGGCCCGCCGTACGTGCGAGGAGCGCAAGCCCGAAGGCGAGGGTCTTTCCCGAGCCGGTCCGCGCGCGGCCGAGGACATCCCGGCCGGCCAGCGCGCTCGGCAGGGTGGCCGCCTGGATCGGGAACGGCTCCCGTATCCCGAGCCCCGCCAGCACCCCCATCAGCTCGACCGGCAGTTCCAGCTCCGCGAAGGAGCCGGCCGGCGGGAGGCCGGGCGCCAGTGTCCCCGGCACCGAGAACTCGCCCCGCGGGGCCCTCCCCTGGTCGGACCTGCCGGGTCCGGAGCGACCGGAGGCCGGCTGCTTCGCCTTCATGGGGGTTCCTCGTTTCGGCGCCCTGAACGGCCCTGGGCCCGTGCCTTGTCCGGCACGGGCCCAGGCTCTCTGCAAGCGTGACCCGACCTTACCAGCGCGGGCCTCGCGCCAGCCGTCCCGCGGTCCCGCGGCCCGGCCGGGCACCCGCCCCGGGGATCGTCACGCGCCGAAGGCCGGTAAGCCCCTCGACATCCGGGATGCTCCTGCCGAGCGGTACAAGGGTTCCTGCCGTAGGTGGCCGGGCGCTGGACGCGGTTGCCCCGCGGCTGGAGACCATGGCGGGCCCGGTCGGGGCGCGGGCGATCGGGGAGTTCGGGATCGATGTCTCGCGCTTGCACTGATACATGACCAGCATGTCCGCGTACGGCGCATACTCGGCCGAAGGCCAGGACGCCGATTCACGAGTGAGAGCGCGGCGTTCGCCGAGCTGCTGCACAACACCGCCGCCACCGCCCCCAAACAGATCCGAGCCGAACCACGCGCAGCAGCAGCCGAGTTCAACCGCGCGAACCGGTCGGCGATCCGCACCGAGCACCAAGGCGCCTACGTGCTACGGCAAGCCGGGGGCCCTGACTGCTCCCGGCCTGAGCTCTGGTGCAAGACGGGGCTCGCCAGGGGGACCCCAGTTACGGAGGCCCGTCCGCATGGAGAAGGATGCGGGACGGGAGGGGAATTGAATGCGTTCAGAAATGCGGGAGCCGGTGCGGACGCAGGTGCGCGTGAGGGACAGGTTCGGCGCGGTGCTGACGGCTTCGATGTCGGTGCTGTCCGTCGAGGCCCTGATCGGGGCGATCGCGCTCGTCATATGGGGGCAGACTCGGGAGAGCCCGGGCCTTCCCTACAACACGATGGGGGTCCTCTTCCTGATCGTGATGGCGCCGTTCGTGGCGGCGGCCGCAGCTGTCCTCGGCGCCCTGCTGTCGGTCGGCGTGGTGATGCCGCTCCTGGCCATGGCCGGATGGCTCGGCCGTCGGCTCTCGGGGCACGAGGCGTGGTGGTGGGTCCCGGCGCTGGCGGCAGCCGGAACTGCGTCGCCGGCCCTGGCCGCAGCGGTGCACGTGGAGGCCGGTCTCTTGGCGGGCCTCGGCGGATGGCTCGCGGTGACGGCGGCGCTCGCCACCGCGGCGCTGGTCGCCCGTAGGCTGCTGCTGCCGGACCGCCCGCGGCTCTCCGGTGGCGCGATGTTCGGGCGGGTGGCGCTGTACGGGACGCTCGCTGTCGTCACCGCCGGCACGCTCGCCGGCATCGGCCTGTACACCGGGATCGGATACGAGCCTCCGCGGCTGAGCACGGAACAGGCCGCCGGGACGTGGTCCGACGGGAAAGGCGGCACGCTCATCCTCACGGCGAACGGCAAGGCCATGGCGACCCGCGTCGAGACGTTCGACGACGACGTCTTCGACCCCGTGATGCACAAGTGCAGCGGCACCGGGACCTGGGAGTACGACCCGGGTGCCGGACCGCGGTCCCAGGAGGTGGTTGTGTCCGTCGACGACTGCCCCATGGACAACTGGGAGGTATTCGGGACCCCCGAGCACCCGAAACTGTTCGTCTACATCGGCGACCCCGACAGCTGGGACCTCTACATCCTGCAACGCCGCGACTAGGACTTGTCCGAGTTCACCCCGTGGTTCACCTCGTGAGAGACCAGGCCGATTGCCGGGGTGGACGGGCCGGGGACTGATGCGGATGATGTGGCTCAGGTCAGTGGTAGGTGACCAGAAGAGCCGGTTGGGGGCCCTGCTTATGAATGATGCGGTCGAGTTGGCAGACATGATCGCGCGGCTGCGCCAGGAGCTGAGCCGGGCGATGTCAGCCGGTGCGGACACCGACCTGCGGTTCAAGGCGGAGCGGGTGGAGCTGGAGCTGACTGTGGGAGTGGAGCGGACCCATGAGCCGGGGGTGAAGGTGAGGTTCTGGGTGTTCGACGCCGGTGCTACGGCGAAGCGGTCAGCCACGGTCACTCAGAAGCTCACGTTGACGTTACAGCCGGTGCGGACGGACACGCCGGACCAGATGGCGTTGATCTCCGGAGACGAGTTGCCCGGTGAGTACTGACGGGGCGGCAGTAAGCGGCGGGCTGGACCCGCACCGCATCGCGGAGGTCATCGTCACCACCACTGCCGGTGGCAGACGGCGCGGGTCGGGGTACCGGGTCAGCGACACGGCCGTACTGACCGCGTTCCATGTAGTGGCCGAGGCCGCGGGGGTGCAGGTGCGTTTCGATGCCGACCGACCGGGTCAATGGGTCGCGGCGGCGGTGGTGGCCTGGTGTGACACCGGCACCGATGTGGCTGTGCTGACCTTCGCGGCCCAGCCGGGTGCCACCCCCGTCGCGCCCGCACAGTTCGGGCGTATCGGTGAGGACCGTCATGCCGTCATCGGTGTGCACGCGGCGGGATTCCCGCTGTGGAAGCGGCGCCGCGGCGCCGATGGGACACAGTTCCGGGAACTGCACCAGGCGGACGGAACCGTGGCGGCGCTGTCCAACCTGAGGACCGGCACCCTGGAGATCACCATTGCGGCAGCGACCGCCGACCCCGACCCCAAGGTGTCGCCCTGGTCGGGGATGTCAGGGGCCGCCGTATGGGCCGGGCGCCACATAGTCGGGGTGGTCGCCGAACACCACCGGTGGGAAGGGACGGGCCGGCTGACAGCGACCCGCATCGACCACACCCTGCGCCGGGTCGGCGAGCCGCACCGGGGAGAGCTGGCCGAGCTGTTGACGATCGCCGACCCGCAGGCGCTGCCTGACGTGGGTCCCAGGCCGCCCATTGCGGATTCCCCGCCACCGCGGGCAAGTTCGAAGGTCATCGGACTGCCGGTCACGCATGGGCTGGAGTTGTTCAAGAACCGTACTGACGTACGCCAGACGATCGGCCGCCACCTCTCGGATCCGGCCATCCGCATGGTGACCGTCACCGGGCGACGAGGCATAGGCAAGAGCGCGGTCGCTGCCAAGGTCATGGAGATGCTGGAGCGGGGTGAGTGGCCGGGCCTCGCCCAGGCTCCGGTTCCGTCGGGGCTGGTGAATCTGAGCACCCGTACGTCAGGTATCTCCCTGGAGCGCCTCTACTTCGACTGCGCCCGCCTGCTCGGCTCCGATCGCGAGACGCGTCTGCTGGACATCTGGGCCGCGAACCGCCCCGTACAGGACAAGATCGGCGAGCTGTTCGCCGCGATGGGGGACCAGCTCTTCATCATCCTGATGGACAACCTTGAGGACCGGCTTCAGGACGACGGCCGACTCGACGACGACGAACTCGCGATCTTCCTCGACTGCCTCTTCCGGGCAAGATCCACGCCACGGCTGCTGGTCACGTCACAGATACCGCTACGACTCGCGCCCGAGTTGCGCCGTTTCGCCGCAGAAGTCGAGCTGTCCGACGGGCTGCCGCCCGCCGATTCCATCGCGCTGCTGCGCGAACTCGACCAGGACGGGCGCCTTGGTGTGGCGCAGCTGTCCGACGAGCAACTGCTGCAGGCGGCCGTCCACGTCCACGGGGTTCCGCGCGCGCTGGAGCTGTTGGTAGGCGTCGTGGCCGACGACATGCTGACACTACCGACGCTGCAGGACGTACTGGAGGACTTCACCCAACGCGGCGACGTGGTCGCCAGCCTCGCCCAGGACCGGTACCAGCGGCTCGTCCCCGAAGGCCGCACCGTGTTGAACGTCCTCGCGGTGCTGCGCACGCCCGTGCTGAGGGAGGCGATCGAGTGGATCGTGGGCGGCCTCGATCCCGGCCTCGACGTCACGCCGGTCCTGTCCCACCTGCTCCGCATACGCATGCTGTCGGTGGACCGGACCAGCCGCACCTTCGCGCTGCACCCGATGGACGCCGACCTCGCGTACGGCGCCATGCCACGCGATGGCACGCTGGGACGGCTGTCCCTGGAGCGGCGGGCTGCCGACTGGTACGCGAGCATCGCCCCGCCCCGCTCGCAGTGGCGCAGTCTGGACGACATACAGCCGTACCGGCGCGAATTCGACCACCGTGTGCGCGCCGGGGACATGGACGATGCCGCACTGGTCCTCGGCGCGATCAGCGAATGGATGATCTGGCAAGGCTCGGTGCTCGCCGTGATCTCGATGCATCTGACCACGGAGGGACGGTTGACGGACGAACGGGCGCGCCTTGCCCATCTCATCGGCTTCGGGCACGCCCGGCTGAGCGGAGGCCCGATGGCACACGCGGCTGACCTGTTCATCGAGGCGGCCGACCTGGCGGAGCGGATCGGCGACCTCCAGGCGCTGCAGAACGCCATGTTCGGCCTGGGCGACGCCTACCGTCAGCTGGGCCGCCTCGACGCCGCGGTGGACCCGCTGGCCCAGGCCGCGGAGCTGGCTCGCGAGATCGGCGATTCCGAGCGTGAGGTGCACGCGATCCTGAGCCTCAGCCTCACCCACAGCTACCTGGGCGACGGGACGGCGGCCCTTGCCGGTGCCGACCGACTGCGCGAACTCGCCGGCACATCCGGCGACCTGCTCACCGAGGCCCGTGCCTGGAACGCACGCTCAATCGCCCTGCTGGTCCTGGGCCGCTGGGAGGAGGCGATCGCGGCCGGCGACGGAGCCATGCGTGCGTACCGGGACGCGGGCAGCAAGGAAGCGGTCACCTACGCCCTCAACGCCCAGGGCGTCGCCTTGATCGCGTTGGGGCGGACGGGAGAAGCACTGGCCGCACTCGACGAGGCGCTCGACGAGGCGTCGCAGATCGAGAACCCACGCGCGGAGGGAGTCTGCCTTTACAACATGGCGTGGGCCTACTGGACCGACGGCCGGTACGAGCAGGTGGCCGGGGCCGCCGAGCGAGCAGCGGTCTCACTGCAGCTCGCCGGGGCGGCGGAGGCGACGGCGGCGGAAGCGCTCGCCGAGGCGGCCCACGCGCGGATGGTGCCCGACCCGCAGTCGGCCGCCGACGCGCTGGCCCGGGCCGCCGACGGCATCGGCGGCAATGTCGAAATGGGTCG
>NZ_FMDK01000540.1 GCF_900091995.1 Streptomyces sp. MnatMP-M17 | reverse complement strand
ATGGTACTGCAGGGGGGACCCTGTGGGAGAGTAGGACGCCGCCGAACAATTATTGTGGGAATGCCCTGTGCCAGGTATCTGGTGCGGGGCATTTCTGCGTTTACGGCCTCTACGCGAAAACCGCCTTGCGAGCGGTGGTCCGCGCGCGGAGTATCGGTGCATGAACTATGTGATACGGGCCGTACGGCCCGACGAATGGGCCAAGGCCAAGGAGATCCGGCTCGCCGCGCTCAAGGATCCGGCCGCGCCGGTGGCGTTTCTGGAGACGTACGAGCAAGGGCTTGCGCACCCCGACTCGTCCTGGCAGCAGCGCACCGCCGATGCCTCGCCCCGGAACGGCGCCCGCTCGGGACAGTTCATCGCCGAGGCCCCGGACGGAAGCTGGTCCGGTTCTGTGGCCGTGCTGATCGAGGAGGCCGGCGGCAGCGACTTCTTCGGCTGCACCATCACCCAGGCACAGGGACATCTCGTCGGTGTCTATGTGCGTCCCGAGCAGCGTGGCAGCGGGCTGCTCGGAGCGCTGGTCGCGGAGGCGCTCGACTGGGCGTGGTCGCGGCAGGAGCCACAGTTGTCCCGGGTGCGGCTCTATGTCCATGAGGACAACCCACGGGCGCGAGCGGCCTATCGCAAGCTCGGCTTCGTACCGACCGGGACCGTCGCACCGTTCGAGCTCGATCCGCTCGCCAAGGAGCTGGAGATGGCCATCGAACGCCCCTGACCGCGCAGTTCCCTCAACGCTCTTCGGCTTCCGGGCCGTTTTATCCGTACGGGTGCGCCACGGATGCCGGCCGATGTGATCGAGGAGTGGCAGCACGTCGGGCCGCGGGCGGTGCGTGCGGACGAGGCGGAGAGCCTTGTGGTGAGCGGAGTCCGGGCGTTTCTGAAGCTGTACGGGGCGTCCTGAGGGAGGTTCAGGGAGTTTCGCTCCGTCCGGTCCGGGAAGGCGCTCGCTATGCCTCGTCCGACAGGCTCTGGAGGTCGGCGTCGGGCCAGCGGGCCCGGCCCTGTTGCCGTGAGCGGAGCAGGACGAAGGTCGGCAGTCCCTGGTTCTGACCGGTGGCCAGCAGCTCCGGGAGCTGGGGAAGCGGGGCCACGGCGGCGACGTCATCGAGGACGAGCGTCATTGGTGGGTCGAGCCGACCGTCAGATGACCGTGCGGCCATGCGGCGGCCGTGCTCGACCACGCTTGAGGTGAGTGCGGTGAGCAGAGGCATCGCACCCGGGCGGGAGCGCGGATCTTCGATCGGCTCCCCCACCACATACAGAGTGCCCCCCTCGTTCACAAAAGAATCCAGCGTGAGCGTATCGGTTCGGTTCGGTGTGCAGGCGTCCCGGATATGGACCGAGGAGAGGGCGGCCAGCGCACGGGCCGTCAACTGCTGGGCCACTTCCCGGCGTTCGGGATGCGCGGTGAGCGCGGACTCCAGGAGGCCGGCGAGGCCGGAGGTGGCCTTGGGGTGGGTACGGAGGATCCGTACCGCCTCGTGCGCGCTGCCGCCCTGCGCCCAGCGGTGCACCTGTTTGAACGGCCGCCCGTCGACGGCCGCGGCGTGCAGCCAGCACCGCAGGAGCGTTTCCGCCGTGTCCGCCATGGCGGCGTCGAGCAGGGCGTGCGGGCGTACGGGTGCGAGCAGCGCGGTCGCGCGCGCGGCGGCGATGGCCGCGTCCTCGCATCCGGCGGTGGGAGACCAGTGGAGACGGGCCGGAGTGTCGCAGAGATGGCCCGGGTCGTAGAGCAGGACGGGACCGAGCTTGGCCCGCGTGTCCTTCGTCTCCGCCCATACGGCCGGGTCGGAGGTGACGACGAGCGCGGGACCTTCGGCGTCCAGGACTGCTTGGACGGAGATGGGCCGGCGGGTGAGCGGATCGCCGTACCGTACGCGCGGCGCGGTAAGTGGGGCGGGGATGACACCGGCGGACGCGGACGCGAGGGTGGTGTCGGAGGCGACGGGCGTGGGTACGGCCATGGGCGCAGCAGCCGGGGCCGGTCCCTGGGCGGCGGCGGTCCACCTCTGTGCCTGGGCGTGGGCCTCGACGTGGGCCTGTGTCTCGGCGGCCGTCGGTACGGACTCGGCCGCCGCCGTCCGTGCGGAAGGCCCTGGACCGGGATTTGGACCGGGCCCTGGACCCGGTCCGGCCATCGCGGCGACGCCCGGTCGGGCCTCCTTGGCGAGCATGTCACGCGTGTCGCGGCTGCCCGCGGCCTGTTCCCGTTCGTCACGCGGCTGTTCGCGCCGGCGTGCCCGTACCACTCGGTACCGTGCCGTCACTCCCAGGACGAACACCGCGAGGACGGTCAGCACCATGAGCTGGCTTATCAGCAGTCCCCAGAACAGCCCGTACCCGGAGAGCTGTGACGACGGCGTGTCCGGCCAGGCGCCCGCGACGTCGTGCGGTACGGAGGCGAGCTGACGCATCGCCAGCGGCGTACGGCCGTAGGTCACTCCGTCCGGCCAGGCGCCGTGCGTGAAGAGACCGGCCAGCCCGGTGGCTGTCCAGACCAGCAGCGACAGCCCCAGCACGAAGCCCAGCAGGCCGAGCAGCAGTCCGTCGGGGATTCCGCCCCGGCCGCCCTGGGCCTGCCCGTAGCCCTGCCCCTGCCCTTGCCCTTGCCCGTCGTGGTGGCGCGGCATCTCACGCCACCGTCGACTCGGAGGACTCGTTGAACTGCCGTTGCCGCTCAAGGAGGATCGCCCGCTGCTCGGCCTCCCACTCCGCCGCCTGCATGTCCGCGGGCAGTCCCGCGGCCAGGGCGTCGGCGGCGTCGGCCGCGTTCGACGCCTGGGAGTTCTCCGTCATGGCCCGGTCGGTGAAGACCAGCGGCCGTTCGGCCTCCGTCACGAGATGTTTGACGACCTGGACATTGCCGTTGACGTCCCAGACCGCGATTCCCGGTGTGAGTGTCGGGATGATCTCCACCGCCCAGCGGGGCAGTCCGAGCACCCGGCCGGTCGCTCTCGCCTCGTCGGCCTTCTGGGCGTAGATCGTCCTGGTCGAGGCCATCTTGAGGATGGCCGCGGCCTCGCGGGCCGCCGCGCCGTCGACCACGTCCGAGAGATGGTGGACCACGGCGACGAAGGAGAGCCCGAGCCGTCGGCCGAACTTGAGCAACCGCTGGAAGAGCTGGGCGACGAAGGGCGAGTTGATGATGTGCCAGGCCTCCTCGACCAGGAAGATACGCTTCCTGCGGTCGGGGCGGATCCAGGTGTGCTCCAGCCAGACGCCCACGATCGCCATCAGGATCGGCATCGCGATCGAGTTGCGGTCGATGTGCGAGAGGTCGAAGACGATCAGCGGCGCGTCGAGATCGATCCCGACGGTCGTCGGCCCGTCGAACATGCCCCGGAGGTCACCGTCGACCAGCCGGTCCAGGACCAGCGCTACATCCAGGCCCCAGGCCCGTACATCGTCCAGGTCGACATTCATCGCCTCGGCCGACTCGGGCTCCGGATGGCGCAGTTGCTCCACGATGTCCATCAGGACGGGCTGGCGCTCGACGATGGTTTCGTTGACGTAGGCATGCGCGACCTTGAGCGCGAAGCCGGAGCGCTCGTCCAGGCCGTGGCCCATCGCCACTTCGATGATCGTACGGAGCAGGGCGAGCTGACCGGTCGTGGTAATCGACGGATCGAGTGGATTGAGCCGGATTCCGCCGTCGAGCGCCGCCATCGGGTCCAGCCGGATGGGAGTTATTCCCAGCTCCTGGGCGATGAGGTTCCACTCGCCGACGCCGTCCTCGCCCTGGGCGTCCAGGACGACGACCTGGCGGTCGCGGAAGCGGAGTTGGCGCAGGACGTAGGTCTTCTCCAGCGCCGACTTGCCATTGCCGGACTCGCCGAGTACCAGCCAGTGCGGGGCCGGGAGCTGCTGGCCGTAGAGCTGGAACGGATCGTAGATATAGCCCTTGCCGCTGTAGACCTCGCGGCCGATGATCACGCCCGAGTCGCCGAGGCCGGGGGCCGCGGTGGGCAGATAGACGGCCTGGGCCTGGCCCGTGGACGTACGGACCGGCAGCCTGGTCGTCTCCACCTTCCCGAAGAGGAAGCTGGTGAAGGCATCCGTGAGGACGGACAGCGGATCTCGCACCACAGGCCCCTTTCGGCTCGTCGGTTGTCAGCGGTTGTCGGCGCTTTTCAGTGGTTCTCGGCGGTCGGTGTTCGGCAAGGCGGTATCTGGCAGGTCGGTGTCCCGCAAGGCGGGAGGTAGGGCGGCGGGACGGCCGGGCGGCCGGGCGGGCGGGCGGTCAGCGGCGGATGCCGGTCGCGAACGGCAGGGTGTTCACAAAGGCCCGGTGATGCTCGCGGTCGCACCACTCCAGCTTCAGATACGACTTGCCGGCCGAGGCTCTGATCGTCCGCTTGTCCCTGGCCAGTGCCTCGGGCGTCCTGGACGACACTGTGATGTACCCGACGAGGTTGACGCCCGCCGCCCCGCTGGCGAGATCTTCACCCCGCTGGTCCAGCCGCCCGTGCGCGGCGATGTCGCGCGGGTCGACGGTGCGGTTCATCTTGGCGGCGCGGCTCGCCTCCGCCTCGTCGTTGGTCTTCTCCGTCAGCATCCGCTCGATGGCGATCTCGGTCGGTTCGAGATCCATGGTGACCGAGACCGTGCGGATCACATCGGGTGTGTGGACGAGCAGAGGCGCGAGGAAGTTCACACCGACCGGAGTCATGGGCCATTCCTTGACCCAGGCGGTGGAGTGGCACCAGGGCGCGCGGGTGGACGACTCCCTGGTCTTGGCCTGGAGATATGTCGGTTCCATCGCATCCAGCTCGGCCGGCCAGGCGTTTCGTTTCGTCATGGCCTGGATGTGGTCGATGGGATGGTCCGGGTCGTACATGGAGTGCACGAGGGACGCGAGACGGCTCTGCCCGAGAGGCTGGCGTACGCGGATGTCGGCCTCGGCGAGCCGGGCGCAGATGTCGGTCAGCTCGCGGGCCATGACGACGGCGAGGCCCGCGTCCCGGTCGAGTTTCTTCGCACCGGCGGCCTGGCGGGCGGCGCGGGCCATGGCCTGGCCCTCGGCGGCCAGTTCACGGGTGTAGTGCATACAGGCGACCAGATAGGCGCGGTGCTGCTCGCTGGAGGTGGAGACCATCGACTGGAGCTGCTCGTAGGAGTTCTGGAGCCACTCGGGCGAGGAGACATCGCCGCGCTGGGCCACGTCCTTGGCGTGCGCGTCGGGGTCGGCGGGCAGCGTACGGGCGAGCATCTGGAGGCGGGTGACGAAGCCGTCCCCGTTGGCGACATGCTTGAGGAGCGTGCCGAAGCGGTCGACGAGTGCTTCCTGGTCCTCGCTGTCGCGCAGTCCGACGCCGGGGCCTTCGATCTCGATGGCGGCGGTGACGGTGCGGCGGTCGGCGTGCAGGAGTACGGCGATCTCGTCGGGACCGAAGGGCGCGGCCAGCCAGTTGATACGGCCGATGCCCGGAGGCGGGCCGATCTCGACCTCGCGGCCGTCGAGGGAGGTGCCGGCCTCCATGGCGGCGGAGCGGTAGACCGTGCCGCCGCGCAGCGTGCGCTTGTAGCTGCGGTTGATCTCGTACCACTTGTAGAACGTGCGCTGTTTGTACGGTACGTAGACGGCGGCCAGCGCGATGAGCGGGAATCCGGCGAGCGTCACGATCCGCAGCGGCAGGACGGGCACGAGCAGCCCGCACATCATGCCGATGAAGGCGCCGGCGATGATCAGGGCGATCTCGCCGGTCTCGCGGTTCTTGCCGACGATCGCGTTCGGCCGGGCGCGGCCGATGAGATACGTACGACGGGGCGCGATCGGGTGGGCCTGGGTCGTCAACGCCCTCCACCTCCAGTGCTGTTGTTGCCGGTGCCGGTGTTACGTGAGCCGTGGGGAGTGCCGCTGGTGGGGCCTCCGCTGCGGGGCGGGGGCGCGGCGGGAGGAATGCCGCCGGTGCCCGCTCCGCCGCCGCCTCCGCTTCCGCCGGGGTTGCGCGAGCTGTGTGCGGCGACGCCTCCGGAGACGGGATTGGCGGGGCGGCCGCCGCCT